>NZ_JBEXSH010000072.1:0-18427 GCF_040613555.1 Streptomyces sp. NPDC006265 | reverse complement strand
GCTCATCCGGCAGGTGTGCCTGCGGCTCGGGGGCGAGCTCGGGCAGAAGGTGCTGCCCGCCCAGCGTTCCCGGCGCGGCACCGACCCCGGGGCCCGCCGCGCCCGGCTGGCGGACCAACTGTGCCTGGAGGGCAGACTCCAGGCGGAGTTGCGAGTCGAGGGGGCGCCCGGGCTGCTCTCCATCAGCGCCGATCTGCGAACCGCCAGGCTGCGCACGTCCGTGGAGATCCCGGCGCCCGAGCAGGGTTATCCGCTGACCTGGGCCAAGCGCCTGATCCGTCGTCTCGCCGAGGCGCCGGCGGACCTGCACGTCGAGACTCTGGTGGAGCGCGAGGCGGGCGGACCGCGGGGCACACTGGAGCGGTTGCGTCCCGAACCTGGCGATCTGCTGCCGAAAGACAGCTCGACCCGCATCACCGGTTTCCGGCTGTCACTCTTCAAGGGCATGGGAAGCGGCCGCGGCAGCGCGGAGGCCGGATTCATCCGGAGCGTCGACGACGCCGTGCACCGCTTCCACACCTCGGTGGTGGCCCACTTGGACGCTCCCGCCTCCGGGCGCGCGGCAGCGAAGGAGCGGGCCGCGGTGTGACGTGAGGGCGGTGCTCACCGGGCACGCCGCCCCCGCGCCATCCCCAGCTCCCCCCGCAACCGCTGTGCTCGCAGCACCAGTTCCAGTTCGAAGCGGCGGTCGGGATCGTCGATCTCGTCGCCCCACAGTTCGCGGATCTGGCGCAGGCGGTAGCGGACCGTCTGGGGGTGGACGCCGAGGCGGGTGGCGACCTCGGGGGCGCCGCCGCGGGTCTCCAGCCAGGCCAGGAGGGTCTCGGCGAGGCGGCGGCCATGGGTGGGGCCGCAGTGGGTCAGGGGGGCCAGGCACCTCAGGGCCAGGTCGTCGATGAGTTCCTCGGGCTGGAGGAGGACCAGGGCCTCGGTGTGTTCGGTGCAGTAGAGGACCTCGCCGGAGGGGAGGACGCCGCGTTCCATCAGACGGACCGCCGCCTCCGCCCAGCGCAGCGACTTCGCCGCGTCGGTGAGCGGCACCGGCGGGCCGATCGCGCCGGACCAGCCGGCCAGGGCCCGGTGCATGAGCTCGGGGCGGCCCGCCGCGTCCGGCTCGGGCACGACCATGCGGGGCTGCTCGTACTCCATGTCGAGCAGGACGCCCTGGCCGACCGCGGGGGCCATCGCCTCCCGGGCGGGGCGCAGCAGCACGCCGACCGCGACCTTCGCCGGTAAGGGCCACCCGATACGGGCGGCGCGTTCGGTGAGGGCCTCGGCGGGGTCGCCGCGGTGGTGCTCGGCGAGGAGCAGCTCCATCAGTCGGCGTTGCAGGCGCAGGCGTTCGCCGGCCTGGCGGGCCGCGGCCTCGGCGTAGCCGCGTACGGACTGGTCGACCAGCCCGTCCAGGTACTCGTAGCCCGCGTCGACGAGTTCGTACATCGCCGGGGGCGGGATCTCCACGCGCTGGCCGATGTCGGCGAAGCGGCGCCAGGCCAGGCGTACGCCCATGCGGTAGATGGCCTGGAGGGAGTCGAGGGAGCGGCCGTCTCTGCCCTCGCCGCGGCCGAAGTCCTGGAAGACGCCCGGCGGGACGGTCGGGCGTCCCTCCGAGTGCTCCAGGTGCTGCACGAACACCTCGATGGCACGGCGGATGCCGACCAGGGCCATCGGCTCGCCGGAGTCGTCGAGGACGACGGGCAGATGCGGGTACTCGCGCTGGATCTCGCAGAGGATCTCCTCGGCGAGCGCGGGCGCCTCGGCCATGGCGATCGCGGCGAACCGGCGTACCTGGAAGCGCGGTACGTCGTGCCAGGCCGAGCGCGTCGTGACGGCTGCGGTGCGGGCGGCCGTCACCGTCAACTCCCCTGGCCGGCTCGCTCGTACGTGATCAGAGGGGTGTTCGGCTGGTCGGGTGTGGCTTCGAGCAGTGCCACCACGCCCAGCGCGGCGCCCACGGCGAGGGCGGCGGCGAGCGCGACGGTCAGTGCGGCAGCGAGCAGTCTGGACATCGCAGGGTCAGCCTCTCTGTCCGGATTCGTCCGGAGATCATCCGGAGGTTGTCCCCACCCCGGCATCCCGTCCCTGCCCGTCGCGCCCAGTCTCGACAAGCATTGACACCCCGTCAAGAGCGGCCTACGGTTCCCGGCCCAACCGCACGCGCCGTTTCCCCCGCCGTGTCGGCCCCCTCGTACGTCGAGCCGTCCCAAGCCACTGGAGTGCCCGGATGCGCCGTACAACCTCTCCCTTTTCGCTGGTCCTGCTGGGTCTCGGCACGTTCCTGCTGGTGCTGGCGCCCCTGCTCGCCTGGTACGTGGAGCCGCGTGCCGCGGTGAACCCGATCGACATCGACACCACCGCCGTCTACACCGGCCGGGGCAGCGTCTTCGACACTGACCGGATCGAGACGGTGCCCGACCGGACGATCACCGTGACCCAGCGGGTGCGAGGCAACGTCGAGGACAGCGAACGCAGCGGCAACACCGTCTGGGACGTGACGACGACGGTCGACACAGACACGTCGCTGCCGGCCGCCGATCCGCACGACGCGCTGGATTTCGTGCCGCACCGCTGGGTGATGGACCGCGAGACCACGCGGCCGGTGCACTGCTGCGGGGAGAAGCCGTACATCGAGGGCGAGGCGTATCTGAAGTTCCCCTTCGACGTGCAGAAACGCTCCTACCAGTGGTGGGACAACACCCTCGGCGACACGGTGGTGCTGCGCTACCGCGGCACCGCGAAGGTCCAGGGCTACACCGGCTACAAGTTCACCGGCTCCGTGCCGCCGACGAAGACCGGCACGCGTATGGTGCCCGGCAGCCTCGTCGACCAGCCGAACCGGTCTCAGGTACTGGCCGAGGAGTGGTACTCCAACCACGGCTTCGAGCTGGTCGTGGACCAGGCGACGGGCCGCGTGATCTACGCGCAGACCGGCCCGAGGCGGACCCTGCGGGCCCCGGGCGGCACGAAGGACGCGGCGGTGCTGCTGGACAGCCGGAAGGTCTCCTTCACGCCCGCGACCCAGAAGGAGGCCGTGCGACAGGCGAAGCGGGACAGCGGGCAGCTGCGGATGGTGGGCACGACACTGCCGATCGGGGCGGCGGTGGGTGGCTTCGTGCTCGCGGTGGTGGGTGGTGTTCTCGTGGCGCGCGGGCGGAAGGAGCCGGAGAGCCCTGTTCCGGCCGATACATCCGGAACGCCCCAGCCCACTCTCACGAAGTGATGTGACGTCAGCTCCAACAAAGCCCGAAATTGTCACGTCGGTGAGTAGCCGTGGCGAACGTCCGGGCGAAAACTGTCCAACCCCACCCCAGCACATCCCGTCCACACTCCCCTCCCAGGAAGAGCTCGGGCTCCCCACGAGCCGACCACTCCGTCCCCCCACGTTTTCCCCACGCTGAGTTCCGCACCCCGAGACGAGTTGGAGCACCCATGCCCCAGCACGTACCGTCCACTCCCCCGCTCTCGGCTGCGCTCGAGCTGGGGGACCCCCACCGCGTCGCGTCCCCCAGCGCGCAGCACCCCCCGGCGCTCCCCCCACATCCGCGCCGGATCGTCTTCCTCGCCCATCGTGATCTGGACAACCCGTCCGCCGGCGGCTCCGAGCTGCTGGTCGACAAGCTCGCCGACGGCCTGACCCGCCTGGGCCACCAGGTGACCCTGCTGTGCGGGGGACCCGCGGCCTTCCGCGACTACCGGGTCGTGTCGGCGGGCGGCCCCTACGGGCACTACCTGCGCGCACGGTCGGCCTTCACCCGCCGGGTCGGCGACTGCGACCTGCTGGTCGAGGTGTGCAACGGCATGCCGTATCTGGCGCCGCTGTGGCATCAGGGGCCCACGCTGACCCTGGTCAACCACGTCCACACCGACCTGTGGAAGATGCGCTTCGGCGGGCCGCTGGCACCGGCGGCGCGGATCGGCCGAAGACTCGAGCACTGGGCACTGACCGGGGCGCAGCAGCGGAACCTGCTCGTCGCCGTGTCCTCCTCGACCGCCCACGCGCTGCGCGCGATCGGGGTGGAACGGGACCGGATCACGGTCGTGCACAACGGGGTCGAGGAGCCGGGCCCGCGGGCCGACCGCTCGGCCGAGCCGCTGTTCGTCGCCGTCGGGCGGCTGGTCGAGTACAAGCGGATCGATCTGCTGCTGCGGCTCTGGGAGCGGGTGCGGCCGGTGACCGGCGGCCGGCTGGTGATCGTCGGTGACGGGCCCGAGCGAGAACGTCTGGAGCGGCTCGCCGGTCCCGGTGTGGAGTTCACCGGGTATGTGACGGAAGCCGAGAAACACCGGCTGCTGTGCGCGGCCTGGCTGCTGCTGCACCCCTCCGCCGTGGAGGGGTGGGGCCTGGTCGTGACGGAGGCCGCAGCCCGCGAGACGCCGAGTGTGGCCTTCGACGTGCCGGGACTGAAGGACTCCGTGGTGGACGGGGAGACCGGCGTTCTCGCGCGCGGTGAGTCCTCGTTCGCCGCGGCCTGGTGCGCACTCACCCTGTCCGGGCGGCAGCGGGAGCTGATGGGCAAGGCGGCCCGGGAGCGGGCGGCCCGGTTCCGGTGGGACCGTACGGTCCGGCAGTTCAGGGCGGTCGCCACGGAGGCGGTGAAGGGCTGGGCCCCGTGACATCGCCCCTGCGCAGCCGCCCATGGGACGGCACGTCCGTGCGCCCCGCCTGGAAGGATCCGTCGCTCCGGCGCTCGGTCGCCCTGTTCCGCGCCTTCCTTCACGAGCAGGACGATCCCGAGGCCTGTTACTCGTTGCTCGCACGCGACGCCGTCGACCAGGTCGAGGCATACGACGGGCCCGTCGCCGGGCGTACCGTCCTCGATGTCGGCGGCGGCAGCGGGTACTTCACCGAGGAGTTCAGGCGCCGCGGGGCGAATGCGTTCCTCTTCGAGCCCGACCCGTCAGAACTCGGCGGGGAGCCGCACGCCGCTGCCGTCGTCGCCGACGGGTACCTGCTGCCCCTGCGGGACGGCGCCGCGGACGTCACCTTCTCCTCCAACGTGCTGGAGCACGTGGCCGATCCGGAGACGTTCCTCAGCGAGCTGGCCCGGGTGACGCGGCCCGGTGGGCTGATCTACGTGTCGTTCACCAACTGGCTGTCGCCGTGGGGCGGGCACGAATGGGCCCCCTGGCACTACTTCGGTGCCGGGCGGGCCCGGGCCCGCTACCAGCGGCGGACCGGCAAGCCCGCCAAGCACACGCTCGGCGAGAACCTGTTCGCGGTGCACATCGGCTCCACCCTGCGGCAGGTGCGTGCCCGGGACGACGTCACGGTCGTCTCGGCCCGCTCCCGCTACTGGCCGTTCCTCGCGGAGAGCGTCGTCAAGGCGCCCGGCATCCGCGAGTTCGCCACCTGGAACCTCCTCCTCATTCTGCGGCGGTGTCCCCCATGACGACCACGGTCCAGGCTCCTCCCCCGGCAGCCGTCCCCACCACCGCGACCGCCGCGGGCCCGCCCGACGGCCCGCGGTCGCGGCGCTGGCTGCTCGGTTTCTGGGCCGTGGTGTTCGTGCTGTTCCTCGCGGTGCGGCCGGGGCGGCAGACCTTCGACACCAAGCTCGGTGTCACGGTCGATCCGGGGCAGTTCCTCGCCGATCTGGGCCAGTTGTGGCACGACCGGGCCGGATTCGGCGGGATCCAGGACCAGTACGTGGGCTACCTGTGGCCGATGCTGCCGTTCTACTGGCTGTGCGATGTCGTACGGCTGCCGGTGTGGCTGGCGGAGCGGCTGTGGCTGTCGCTGATCGTGTCCGTCGCCTTCTGGGGAGCGTTGCGGCTGGCCGAGCGACTGCGGGTGGGGAGCGGGGCGTCCCGGCTGCTCGGCGCGGTGGCGTACGCGCTGTGGCCGGTGTTCACGACCGTCATCGGGTCGACGTCGGCCGCGGCGCTGCCCGGCGCGTTCCTGCCGTGGGTGCTGCTGCCGCTGACGAACGAGCGGTACACCGCCCGGGTCGCGGCCCTGCGGTCGGCGCTGCTCGTGCCGTTCATGGGCGGGGTGAACGCGTCGGCGACGCTGGCCTCCCTGCTGCCGGTCGGGCTGTATCTGCTGTCCCGGCCGCCCGGGCCCCGGCAGCGCAAGCTGATCGTCTGGTGGGCCCCGGCCGTGATCGTGGTGACCGCCTGGTGGTGGGTGCCGCTGCTGCTGCTCGGGGTCTACGGCGAGAACTTCCTCCCCTATATAGAGACCGCGCAGACGACCACGGACACCATGTCGGCGACCGAGGCGCTGCGCGGCGCCGGGAACTGGGTCGCCTATCTGCACCTCGGTGACGCGTGGCTGCCGGCCGGCTGGGCCGTGGCCTCCTCCCTCGTCGTGATCATCTGCTCCGCCCTCGCGGCCGGACTCGGGCTCGCCGGACTCGCCCGGCGGGACATGCCCGAGCGGCGGTGGCTGGTGCTGACGGTGCTCGCGGCGGTGCTGGTGCTGCTCGCCGGGTACGGCGGGGCGTTCGGGGCGCCGTTCCACGGGATCGTGCAGGGCTGGCTGGACGGATGGCTGTCGCCGTTCCGGAACATCTACAAGTTCCAGACCGGTGTGGCGCTGGCGCTCGTACTGGGACTGGCGCATCTGGTGGGTGTGGCCGCCGAGCCGCGCGGAGCCCGGCAGGTGCGCGGCCGGCGCTTCGCCCCCCTGGTCGCGGCCGTGCTGATCCTGCCCGGACTGCTGTGGCCGTACCTCAACGGCTCGATCCTCAACCCGGGTTCGTTCCAGAAGCTCCCCACCTACTGGCAGGCCACGGCCGACTGGCTGGAGAAGTACTCGCCCGACTCGCGTGCCCTGGTGGTCCCGGCGACCGCGCACGGCGTCTACTCCTGGGGCTCCCCCATCGACCAGCCGCTCGACGTGCTCGCCGAGTCGCGGTGGGCGCAACGCGACTACGTGCCGTTCGGCACACCCGGCAACCGGCGCGCGATGGACGCCGTCGAGCAGGCCCTGCTGTCCGGCTCCCACGTGCCGGGCCTCGCCGACTACTTGAGCCGGGCCGGGCTGTACTACGTCGTCGTCCGCAACGACCTCGACCCCGACCAGATCGGCCATGTGCCCACCGCGACCGTCAAGCGCACCCTCGAACAGTCGGGGTACGAGCGGGTGACGGGCCTCGGGCCGGTGATGACCGGCGGCCGGATCGCGCAGGACGCGCCGCTCCAGGTCGAGGGGCTGTACCCGCGGCAGCGGGCCGTGGAGATCTACCGGCCCACGGGTGAGGACGTGATCCGGCCCGGGCAGGCCGGGCTCGCCCCGGTCGCCGACACGGCCGTGGTGTCCGGCGGGCCGGAGGCGCTGCTGCCGCTGGCGGAGCGGCTGCGCGGGCGGGCGACCGTCCTGACCGGCGACAACCACCCGGGGCTCGGCACCCCGGCCGTGCAGGTGGTGGGCGACGGGCTGCGACGGGCGGACACCCGGTTCGGGCTGGTCAACGCCGGTACGTCGTACACGTACACGCGCGACGAGCGCAATGCGCCGGACGCCCTTCAGGACGCGGGCGAGAAGCCGCGCCAGATCCTGCCCGCCGAGGGCGCCCGTCACCAGACCGTGGCCGAACTGCGCGGCGCCCGGTCGGTGTCGGCGTCCTCGTACGGCAACTGGCTGTTCCACCTCCCGCAGTACGACCCGGTGAACGCCTTCGACGGTAACCCGGACACCGCGTGGGCGGAGGGTGCGCCGGACACGCCGGACGGACAGTGGCTGCGCATCGGCTTCACCGGCTCCTACGACATGCCGTCCTCCTTCAAGGTCACGCCGCTGCCGCAGGAGAGCGTGCGCGCGGCGGCGACGAAGGTCCGGGTGGAGACCGAGAAGGGTTCCAGGACGAGCTTCCTCCAGCCGAACGGCATGACCCAGCGGCTCAAGGCCCCCGAGGGCGCGACGGGTTGGATGAAGCTGACGATCGTGGACTCCGTGGAGCGCCGGGCCGGTCTGACCGGCGCGGGCTTCTCCGAGATCGACCTGCCGGACGTGCAGGTGACCCGCCTGCTGCGGCTCCCGGCGGACGCCGAGGACGCCACGTCGCCCGCGACCGTGGTCTTGCTGCACCGCGCCTCCGACCCGACCGGTCTCTCCGCGACCGGCACCGAGGCCGGACTGCACCGCCGCTTCACCACCCCGGCCGCCGGGACGTACGAGGTGAAGGCGAGCGCGGTGCCGGTGCCCGGCGAGGAATTCGACGAGTTGCTCTACGAGGTCGCGCCCGAGCAGCAGGCCCGCATCGTCGCCACCGCAGACTCCACGGCGAGCCTCGGCGCCGGCCTCGCGGCACGCAACCTCACCGACGGCGACCTGACGACGGCGTGGGTCGCGGGCGACCGGCCGACGATCCACCTGCGCTGGGAGGGCAAGCAGCCGGTCGGCGAACTGGTCCTGGCCCCCGCGGGCGGCCTGTCCGCCCGGGCCTCCGAGGTGCACATCAGCTCCCCCGACGGCGCGGCCATCGCCGGCGCCGACGAGAACGGCTGGGTGCGCTTCCCGCCGATCACCACCGACCGGCTCGACATCACCATCACCGAGACGGCCCCGCTGACCCTGCACAACCCGGTCGCCGACGAGGACCTGCGCCTCCCGGTGGGTCTCACGGAGGCCTACCTGCCCTCCCTCGACGAGTACCGCACCCCGCAGCCGGACGGCGCCCGGAAGTTCTCCCTGCCGTGCGGCAAGGGCCCGGTGGTGGCGCTGGACGGCGAGCTGTACCAGACGAGCGCGAAGGGCACCGTGCGGGACCTGGTGGAGCGGCGGGGCGTGCGGGTGACGCTCTGCCAGGACGGCCGGAACGACACCGAGGTGCGACTCTCCTCCGGCGACCACCGGCTGGAGGGCGGAGACTCCGGCCCGCTGGCGCTGACGGACGTGACCCTGACCCGCGGCACGGTCCCCGAGGTCGCGGCGGCCGGGCGCGACCTGCGGATCCGGGACTGGCTGGGCGACCGGCGCGCGGTGACGGTCGGCTCGGGCGCGGCCTCGTACCTCACGACGTACGAGAACTTCAACGACGGCTGGACGGCCACCCTGGACGGCAAGGAGCTGACCCCGGTGCGGCTGGACGGCTGGCAGCAGGGCTGGCGGGTCCCCGCCGGGGCGGGCGGCAACGTGACGCTGTCCTACGAGCCGGCCACGACGTACGACGCCGCCCTGATCGGCAGCGGCGCCGGCATCGCGATCCTGCTGGGCCTGGCGCTGTGGCGCCGCCGCGCCCCCAATCCCGACCCGCCGCAGCCGGTCCCGCCGCTGCCCGGGCTATGGCTCGGCACGGTGGCGCTGACGCTGGTCGGGGTGGTGATCGCGGGCTGGTTCGCGCTGCTGGTCCCGGCGCTGGCACTGCTCGCCGCGCGGCGGCACGCCCTGCTGGTGCCGATCGCCTTCGCCGCCCTGGCCGGTGCCGGGATCGCCGCGGCGTTCGGGGCCGGGGAGCCGGTGGGCGCGGGCGCGGGCGCGTTCGGGCACCTGGCCCAACTGCTGGCGCTGATCGGCCTGTTCGCGGGACTGGTGAGCCTGCGCGAGGGGCCGCCGCCGTCGGAGGCGCCGACGCGACAGCTGCCGAGGACGGACACCGGGGAGGGCAAGCCCGTATGACGGCACGGGTACGCATCCCGTTCCCGGTGGTGGACGAGGTGTCCCGGCACTGCCTCCAGGAGGCGGAGCCGGAGACGGTCCACATCGAGGTCCACCTCCCGGGCCCCCTCGACCACGCGCGGCTGCGCAAGGCGTTCCTGGAGGCGCTGCACCGGCATCCGCGGATCCTGATGCGGGAGGCACGGGGGCCCTGGTACCGGCGGCAGTACGAGTGGGAGCTGACGCCGGAGCCCGATGTGGAGGTGGTGACCTTCGCCCCGCCGGGCCCGCGCGCCCTGCACGACGCCCGGACCCGGGCCCTCACGGACGCCCCGCCGCTGTCGATGTCCCCGCCGATCCGGCTCGAGGTGGTGGACTCGGTCCTGCTGCTCACCATCAACCACACCGCCCTGGACGGCCCGGCGTGCCTGCGCGTCCTGGCCACGGCCGCCGAACTGTACGGGGGCCGGGACAACTCCCCGGCGGCGCCCCCGACCCGCCCGGCCGAGCCCCGGCAGGACGTCCCGGACACCCCTGCCACGTGGTCGCCCCCGGCGCGAGTGGCGCACGGCACCCCCGAGCCCTCCCCCGGCAACGGCCTGCTCGTCACCGAACTCCCCCTCCCGCACCGTCCCAAGGGCTCCCCGTACACCGTCAACGACCAGCTCATGGTCACCACGGCCCTGACCATCGCCCACTGGAACAGGGAGCACGGCGCCCGCCCCCGCCCCCTGCGCATCACGATGCCGGTGGACGACCGCCCCCGCGACACCACGATGCCCATCGGCAACGGCACCCGCCTGGTGGAAGTCCCGTACGCGCCGCGGGAACTGGACGTCACCGGCATGACGGCCCTGCTGCGCCGCACCGCGGAGCGCACCCGTGCCCTGAAGTCCCTCCCCCGCCCCCAACTCGGCCACGGCGCGGCCCTCCTGACCTCCCCCTGGGCGCCCGTCACCGCCCGCGCCGCCCTCACCCGCACCCTGCGCCGGGCCGCCGCGCCCTGGACGTCGACGACCCTGCTCAGCAACATCGGCCGCATCCCCTACCCCCTGGACTTCGGCGAGGAGGCGGGCCGCGCGCACGCGGTCTGGTTCTCGGCGCCGGCCCGGATGCCACGCGGTCTGACCGTGACCACCGCCTCCACGGCCGGCCGCCTCCATCTGGCCCTGCGCTGGTCGAAGGCCTTGCTCAGCCACGGCGACGGCGCCCACCTCCGCGACCTCTTCGAGCACTACCTGCACACCACGGAGGTGACCCCGTGACCGCACCGACCACCACCGGACCCCCGCCCCGCGACCTGCGCGACTTCTACGAGGACCCCGCCGTGCCGGTCGCCTCCGGCAGCCCGCGCAGCCTCCGCCAGGCCCGCATGCTGGCCCGGGCTCTGGGCGGCCCGGCGACCACGGGCCCGCGGACGATCATCGACATCGGCTGCGGGGACGGCACCGCCGCCGCCACCGCCGCCCCGCTCCTGCCCGGCCACCGCGTCATCGGCGTCGACTGGTCCCAGGACGCCCTGCGCCGTGCCCGCACCCGCATCCCGTCCGCGGTGCGCGGCGAACTCACCGGCGGCGGGCTGCCGTTCGCGTCCGGCGCGGCCGACGCCGTGTTGTTCAGCGAAGTCGTCGAGCACCTCGTCGACCCGGACGCGGCACTCGACGAGATCCGGCGGATCCTGCGCCCCGGCGGCCATCTGATGCTGTCCACGCCGAACCTGGCCGCCTGGTACAACCGCGGCCTGCTGCTGGCCGGTGTGCAGCCCGTGTTCTCGGAGGTCAGCCTGCGCGGCATCCACGGCCGCCCGGGCAAGGAGGTCGTGGGGCATCTGCGGCTCTACACCGCCCGCGCGCTGAAGGAGTTCGTCGCCGCGTCCGGGTTCACCGTCGTACGGCTCGAAGGGGCTCCCTTCCACGGCGTACCGCGCCCGCTGCGCCCGCTGGACCGACTGGCCTGCGCCCGGCCGCAGCTCGCGTCGATCCTGCTGCTGCACGCCAGGAGGACGTAGCCCATGTGGTGGGGAGTGGCCGCGGCCCTGCTGGCGAACACCCTCTACAGCCTGGGCTTCGTGCTGGAGAAACGGGCGCTCACCGCCCTGCCCGAGGTGACGATCCGGCAGCCGGCCCGGCTGCTGCGCCTCGTCCTCGGCAGCCCCCTGTGGATCGGTGGGTCCCTCGCCCTCGCGGCCGGCTTCGCCGCGCAGCTCGTCGTCTACCGCACCCTGCCGATCGCCGCCGCCCAGGGCATCTTCGTCTCCGGCCTGGTGCTGCTGGTGCTGCTGTCGGCGCGGCTGCTCGGGGAGGAGACATCGGGCCGGGAGCGGTACGCGCTGGGTGCGATCCTGCTGGCGCTGCTGATGGTGGTGCTGTCGCTGCGGGAAGGGTCGGACACCGTCAGCCAGGACGCGCCCTACCAGCTGATCCTGCTGGTGTGCGTGCCGTCGCTGGCGGCCGGGGTGTGGCTGTACGCCTCCGCCGAGCGGCGCACCCGCAACCGGCATCGGCGGCCGACGACCGGCGTCGAGTACGGCGTCGCCGTGGGCCTGCTGTACGGGGTCAGCTCGCTGGCCATCAAGGGCGTCTCCAGCCGTCTGACGACCCACGGGATCGGCGGGGCGGTGCTGGACCTGCTGAGCTCCCCCTATCCGTATCTGCTGCTGTTCACCGGTGTGTTCGGCCTGGTGATGTCGCAGGCGGCGCTGCAGCGCTGCCGGGCCTCGCTGATCGTGCCGGTGTGCACGACCGTGACCAGTCTGTTCACGGCGGTGCTCGGCACGCTGTCGTTCGGCGAGGCCCTGCCGGACGCGCCGCTGCGGCTCGCGCTGCGGGTGGCGGGCACGGCCCTGGCGGTGGCCGTGCTGCTGACCATGCCCAAGCACGACACCGCTCCCCAACCCTCCCCACCCGCCAAGGAGCTGGCATCCCCATGAAGCCCGACGACCCGCTGCTGAAGATCCTGGCGTGCCCGCTCGACAAGGGGCCGCTGCATCTGCTCGCCGAGGAGGCCGGGCGGGAGGAGGCGCTGTACAACCCGCGTCTGCACCGCCGTTACCCGATCACCGACGGCATTCCGCAGCTGCTGCCGTCCTCGGGCGAGCAGGTGCCGGACGACGAGCACGAGGAACTCCTCAAGAGGATGGCACCGTGACCAGCCTGGCAGCCCGCGTCGCCCCCCTTCTGCCCGCCCGCCTGGTGGCCGCGACGGCCCGGGCGCTCTACCCCCGGTTCGAACCGGAGCTGGCCCGGCTCGCCGAGCTGTGCCCGCCGGACTGCCGTACGGCGGTGGACGTCGGCGGCTGGTACGGGCCCTGGACGCACCGCCTGTCCGGCCTCGTCGAGCAGGTCGTGACGGTGGAGCCGGTGCCGCATCTGGCCCGGCTGCTGACCGCCGCCGCCCCGCCGAACGTCCGCGTGATCCGGGCGGCGGCCTCGGACCGGCCGGGCATCGCCCGCCTGTGGCTGCCGTCGGACGACTCGGGCGACCGGGGCGTATCCTCGCTGGTCCGGCGCGAGATCCACGGCCGGGCGCTGGACGTCCCCTGCGTCACCCTGGACGAGCTGGGCCTGCGCGACGTCGGCTTCGTCAAGATCGACGTGGACGGCAACGAGCCCGCGGTCCTGCGCGGGGCGACGGGCCTGCTGGCCCGCGACCGGCCGGCCCTGTTCGTGGAACTGGAGTCCCGCATCCAGCCGATCGCACCGGTGGTGACGTACCTGTCGCTGCTGGGCTACGACGGCTGGGTGCTGCCCGGCGACACCTGGGTGCCGCTGGCGAAGTTCCCGCTGGAGGACCACCAGGCCCGCGCGTCCTACGTCGTCTCCCACGGCCTGCTCCGCCGCGTCCTGCCCTCCCCGCTCCTGCGGGGCCCGCGCTACGTCAACTCCGTCCTGTTCCTGCCCGACGGCCGCCGCCCCGGCAGGACGCCGGTGGGCGACCATGGGTCCCATGCCCTCCGGAAAGCACCCCGCTAGCCCCTTCACCCCGCTCGACTTCCAGCTGGTGCTGCTGCGCCGCATGGCCGACCACAATCCCGGGCTCGTGGAGGACGCCCGCCATGAGCTGGGGGTGTCGATCGCGGACATGCGCGAGGCGAACAAGCGCTGGCAGGCGATGGTCCGTTCGCCGCGTTCGCGGGCGCCGCTGTCCCGCTACCGCCAGGTGCTGGGCGACCCCGAGTCCCGCACGCCCCGCCGAATCGGCGATCTCGACTGCGAGGCCTGGCTCTGGCCGGTACCCCTCTGGCCCGCTCTGCGCTTCGAGGTGCTGACCGCCCCGAACCGCGCGGTGTGGAACGAGTGGCTGGTCCGCGCCCCCGGCGCCCCGGGGCCGGAGCTGCGCACGCTCGACGATCTCGCCCCCTGGTCCTGCACCGTCGACGAGGCGGCCCGCGCCTTCGCCCCGGCCCGTCCCCTGGAGGGCACGGCTCCGACCCGGTGGGGGCTGGCGTTCACCGCGCCGGACGCGCGGGGGGTACGGCGGGAGACCGTCGCGGAGTTCACCTGGGGGCTGGTGCAGCGGGTGTCGGTCACCGGCCGCCAGGGCTGAGGGGCGCCGACACGTTCATCGGGCGACGAACAGCAGCACGACTCCCCTACGAACATCACCGGACCGCCGCCGCCCATCACCCGCACCGGGCGCCGCTCGGCACGGAAGTCGATCTCCCGCCGGGTTCCGATCTTCGCCCGGCTCGGCTCCCTCCTGTCGTCCACGACAGGCATCACCGTGCCGTCCGGCCCCGGCGAGGTCGGAAACAGCTCGTAGTCGAGGTCTCCGCATGGGCAAGCCGGCAGTCGTCGCTCATTCATCCGTTCTCGTTTCGGACTGCTGTCCCGGGTACGCACCACCACGCGAGGACCGCCGCACCCAGACAGGCGAGGCCCCGATGCCCATGCTGGTCCGGATGCCGGTGCCGTAGTTCGCGGCCGAGGCGAGGAGGCTGCCGCCGAGCGCGACGCCGGTGGCGCTGCCGACCTGGCGGGTGGTGTTGAACAGGGCGGAGGCGGCGCCCGAGTAGGCCGGCGGCGCGGCGCCCATCACGGTGGCGGTCGAGCCGGTGAGGGCGAAGGAGGTGCCGAAGCCCGCGGCCATCATCGGGGCGCCCAGCAGCGCGTAGGCCGGATCGGCGCCCGCCGCGGCCCAGCCGGCCAGCCCCAGGGCGGCCAGGAGCATGCCCGAGATCACCAGCGGCCGGTCGCCGGTACGGCGGGACAGCCGGCCGGACAGCACCGAGGCGAACCTGGTCATCGCCACCGCCGGGAACAGGGCCAGACCGGTGCCGAGGGCGCTGTAGCCGCGCTGGTGCTGGAACTCCAGGCCGGCGGTGAACACCATGCCGTAGAAGCCGAAGTTGAACAACAGGGCCGATGGCGGCGCCGCCGCCCATCGCCCGCGAGCGCAGCAGGCCCAGTGGGAGGGCCGGGGACCGGGAGAGGGCATGGCCCTACCAGTACACCAAGAGCCGCATCGCGGGACGCATGCCCCACCTGGGGTGATCAGCCGGCGGCGTCCAGCACCGCCCGCACGACCCGCGGCAGGGAGTCCGGGTGCAGATCCAGGAACAGGTTCGGCTCGATCAGTTCCAGCTCCATCACGCACGGCTCGCCGTCCGGCCCGGTGACGAGGTCCACGCGCGCGTACAGCAGCTCGGCGTCCACGGGCACGGCGGCCAGCGCCTGCTCGGCGACGGCCAGTTCGGCAGCGGTGGGGTCCCAGCGGCGCAGGTCGGGGTGGGCGACCTTGTCGGCGTCGTACGGCGTGCCCGGCGCGAGGACGGCGCCCTTGACGCCGGCGTGCAGCAGACGTCCGCCGAAGAACTGCAGGGCCCTCTCGCCGTGCGTGTCGATGCTGCTCAGGTAGGGCTGCACCATGACGGTGAACCCCTCGGCGTGCATGCGCTCGACCTGCCGTACGGCGGTGTCCCGCTCCCCGGCCGGGTAGCGGGCGGCGTACCGGGCGCCGGCCCCTGAGGCGGGCTTCACGACGAACTCGCGGTCGGCGGGCAGCTCGACGGCGTCGCCGGGCGCGAAGTACCGGGTGGGCACGGTGGGCACTCCGGCCTCGGCGAGCTGCCCGAGGTAGCGCTTGTCGGCGTTCCACCGCACGACACCGAGCGGGTTGGCGAGCCGCGTCGCCTTCCCGCACCGCTCGGCCCACGCCGTGAACTCCTCGGCGCGCCAGCTGTAGTCCCAGGTGGAGCGGATCAGGGCGAGGTCGAAGGCGGCCCAGTCGACGTCGGGGTCGTCCCAGAAGACGACGACGGGCTCGGCCCCGGCCTCCCGCAGCGCGTCCGCCAGCACCGGCAGATCCTTGTCCTTGCTCACCTCGCCACCGGGGTTGTAGGTGACGAGCGCGATGCGCAGGATCCCAGCCACGGCGACTCCGTTCTCGGGCAAACGATCGACTCCGGAGCAGGCTAACAATTGCCACCGGAACCGCGTACCCCCGTTGACCTTCACCTTTGCTGGCTGCTCCGCTCCCCGCAGGTAGGAAATTCAGGACGATGCCGCCCGCCCCTCCTGGCCCTGGCCGTCGCCGTTCTCGTCCTCGGCCTGGACGCGGGCCTGACAGCCATCGCCCTCGCCGGCCTCCTCATCTGCGGCGTCCTCACCTACGTCGGCGTCCTCGACGAGATGGGCACCATCACCTGGGCCGGCGAGGGCGTCGGCGGCATCGGCGTCCCCCTCCTCGCGGCCGTCCTGCTCTGCTACATCGGCGCCCTGGTCTCCGCGTTCGCCTCCTCCGTGGGGATCACGGCGCTCTGACCCCCCTGGCCGTGCCGTTCCTGGAGCGGGGCGAGATCGGCGCGGTCGGCATGATCGCCGTGTCGGCGACCGTCGTGGACGTGAGCCGTTCTCCACGAGCGGCGCACGCGTCCTGGCCGCCGCCCCGGATGTGGACCGCGAGCGTTTCTTCCGGCAGCTGATGGTGTACGGAGGGATTGTGGTGGCGGTCGTACCGGCGGCGGTCTGGCTGGTGATGGTCGTCCCCGGCTGGGGATGACCCGAGCCGGTCCACCGCCCACGGACAACAGCAGGCAACAGTCAAGGAGATGTGACGCGTGCCCCCTCTCTTCCCGGCCCTGACCGACAGCCCTGCCGACATCCCGGCCGACCGCCCGGCCCTCCGGTTCGGCGAGCGCTCCCTCACCTACGCGCAGCTCGCCGCCGCGGCCGGAGCGCTCACGGGCCGCATCGGCGCTGCCACCCGGGTCGCCGTCTGGGCGACGCCCACGATGGAGACGGCCGTCGCCGTGGTCGCCGCGCTCCTGGCCGGAGTCCCGGCCGTGCCGCTCAACCCCAAGTCCGGCGAGAGGGAACTCGGGCACATCCTGTCCGACAGCGCCCCCGAGCTCGTGCTCACCGCTCCCGACGACCTGCTCCCCGCGCCCCTGCGGGACCTCACCCGCGTCGACGTCGACGTACGCGCGACCGGCCCGGTCCCCGAGGACCGCGCCGCGGACGAGGATCCGGCCCTGGTCGTCTACACCTCCGGCACCACCGGTCCGCCCAAGGGCGCCGTCATCCCGCGCCGGGCCGTCGCGAGCACCCTGGACGCGCTGGCCGACGCCTGGCAGTGGACCGGCGACGACGTCCTCGTCCACGGACTGCCGCTGTTCCACGTGCACGGCCTGGTCCTGGGCACCCTCGGCCCGCTGCGGCGCGGCGGATCGGTGCGGCACCTGGGCCGCTTCAGCACCCAGGGCGTCGCCCGCGAGCTGAACGGCGGCGCGACCATGCTGTTCGGCGTGCCGACGATGTACCACCGCATCGCCGAGGCCGTGGCGAGCGACCCGGACCTGGTGAAGGCGCTGACCGGGGCCCGGCTGCTGGTCTCCGGATCCGCCGCGCTGCCCGTGCACGACCACGGCCGGATCGCGACCGCGACCGGGCGGCGGGTGATCGAGCGGTACGGCATGACGGAGACGCTGATGAACACCAGCGTCCGTGCCGACGGCGAGGCCCGCCCGGGCACGGTCGGCGTGCCGCTGCCGGGCGTGGAGCTGCGGCTGGTCGAGGAGGACGGCTCGGAGGTCACCGCGTACGACGGGGAGACGGTGGGCGAGATCCAGGTGCGCGGGCCGAACCTGTTCACCGAGTACCTCAACCGCCCCGAGGCGACCGCCGCCGCGTTCACCACCGACGGCTGGTTCCGCACGGGCGACATGGCGGTGCGCGACCCCGACGGCTATGTCCGGATCGTCGGCCGCAAGGCCACCGACCTGATCAAGAGCGGCGGTTACAAGATCGGGGCCGGTGAGATCGAGAACGCGCTCCTCGAACACCCCGGGGTGCGGGAGGCGGCCGTCACCGGGGAGCCGGACGCCGACCTGGGCGAGCGGATCGTGGCGTGGATCGTGCCGGCGGATCGCCAGTCGCCGCCCGCGCTGGAGGAGTTGGCGGACCATGTGGCGCAGCGGCTCGCGCCGCACAAGCGGCCGCGGGTCGTGCACCACCTGGACGCGCTGCCCCGCAACGACATGGGGAAGATCATGAAGCGAGCGCTGGCCCATGGCTGAGCGTCTCTCCGCGCGCGAGGTCCTCACCGCCCTCGCCGACGACGCCACCCTCGCCGAACTCCCCGCCCCGACACGGCAGTCGCGGCCCGACGGCCCGCTCGCCTGGCCGGGCTACGACGACTCCCGCGCTCGTGCCGCCGAACGCACCGGCGAGCAGGAGTCCGTGGTCTGCGGCACCGCCCGCGTCGGCGGCATTCGGGCCGTGCTGATCGCGTTCGAGTTCGGCTTCCTCGGCGGCTCCCTGGGCGAGCGCACCGGCGACCGGCTGGAGGCGGCGTACGCGTACGCCCGCGAACGGCGCTTTCCCGTGGTTCCCCTGGTGGCGACGGGCGGCAGCCGTATGCAGGAGGGCATGCTCGCGCTGACCCAAC
>NZ_JBEXSH010000071.1:0-18436 GCF_040613555.1 Streptomyces sp. NPDC006265 | reverse complement strand
GTCGACCAGCCCTTCGATCCGCAGGGCGGGAGCGAAGCCGAGGGACGACGTCGCCGCCGTGACCGCGTCCGACACCCGGGCGCGCAGGCCGCTGCCCTCCCGGGTGCCGCCCTGTGCCCGCAGTCCGAAGATCGTGGAGCGGATGATCTTGATGGTCTGGTCCAGGTCGTCGACGGTCCGCGACAGCCTCTCCTCGGCCTCCGGGTGGTCGATGAAGCGCTGGGCGCTCTGCAAGGTCATCCCGGCCGCGAACAGCCGTTGGATGGCCAGGTCGTGCAGGTCCCGGGCGATCCGGTCACGGTCCCGGAGCAGCGCGATCTGCTCGGCGTCGCGGCGCCCCTCGGCCAGCTCCAGGGCCAGCGCCGCCTGCCCGGCGAACCCCAGCAGGGGGCGCGTGTCGGTGTCCGTGAACGGCGTACGGCCCACCTTGCGCCCCAGCAGCAGCACCCCTCCCGCCTTGCCGCCGGCCTCCAGCGGCACACCGACCACGGGCCCGACTCCGGCCCACTGTGCGGCGTCCCGGCTGATCCGCGGGTCCTCCTGGATGTCCGTGCTCACCACCGGTTCGGCCGTGGTCAGGACGGCGGCCACGAACCCGTCCTGCCCCGACATCACCAGACCGCTGCGCCGGTCCGCGTCCAGCCCCACAACGAGCAGCGGCCGCAGCGCGTTCTCCTCCGGCACCCGCTCCGCGATCATCCCGACGTCGGCGTCGGTGATCTGCCGGGCCTGCTCCACGATCAGTTCGAGGACGTCCGTGCTCGACGCACCCGACAGCAGCGCCCGGGTGACCTCGGAGCTCGCTCCCAGCCACCGCTCGCGCAGCCGCGTCTCCTCGTAGAGCCGGGCGTTCTCGATCGCCACGCCCGCCGCCACCGCGAGCGTGGAGAGCACCGACTCGTCCTCGGCGTCGAACTCCGCCGCGCCGCGCTTCTCGGTGAGGTAGAGGTTGCCGAAGACCCGGTCGCGCACCCGGATGGGCACCCCCAGGAACGAGTGCATCGGCGGATGGTGAGGCGGGAAGCCGTACGACGACGAGTGCTCGGAGATCTCCGCCAGCCGCAGCGGCTCCGGGTGCCGGATCAGCTCGCCCAGGATGCCGTGCCCGCTGGGCAGGTCTCCGATCCGGGCCCGCTGCTCGCCGCTGATGCCGACAATGTGGAACTCGGAGAGCATGCGGTCGTCGCCGATGACGCCCAGAGCCCCGTATTCGGCGTCCACCAGCACCACCGCCGCTTCGACGATGCGCCGCAGCACCTGCGGCAGGCCCAGCTCCCGGCCGACCGACAGCACCGCTTCGAGCAGGCTGTGCACCCGGTCCTGCGTGCCGCGCGCCGCGTCGATCCGCGCCTGGAGTTCGTCCAGCAGCTCGTCCAGCCGCAGCTTGGGCAGCCGCTGCTCGGAAAGCCCGGGTCCTTCCCCGCTCATCGTCTCCTCCGACCGGTCCCCGCGGACGCACCCGGAAGGGCGCCTTCTTCGCCTCACGATAGTGGGGTCGCGCCCTCCGCGCCGAGTTGCTGCGGAAGCCCGGCCCAGCTCAGCGGTCGCGCGCGGCCTCCCCCGTCTGAGGTCGCCCGACGGCGTGGTGACCGCCCGACCTCTCGACGGCGCATTGTTTGCTCAGCGTCCCGCGCGTCCAGATCGCAGGAGCGCTGCCGGCTCGGAAGATCCGTACTGGGAACTGCTGCCGAGGGCATCGGTATCGGCAGGTAGTCGGTCGATGGGAAGACAGGGTGGCCCCGGAGAGCATGAGGTAAAACGGTCACCTCACGCTCGCCGCGTACCCCTCGGTCGGGGATGTTGCCCGCCCGTCACCGGCGGAATCGCGCGGACCACCTCGGTTCCACCAGGTCCCACTCGACGTCCCACTGCGCATACCTCCTCCGGTCGAGGAGGTGGCCGGCGGCCGCACGCACCGCGTAGATGCCGACGACGGTGCCGAGGGCTGCCATACCGCCCACGAAGAAGCCGTTGCTCCACGCAGTGGTCGCGTTTGCCGGCGGACTGGTGATGGTCCCATCCCGGTTCACCCAGATCTGGAGGGTGGCGCCCAGGCGGGTTCCAGGCTTCACCAGAGTGGTTCCGGTCCTGACGGTGCCGTTCTGCTCCGTCCAGCGGACCTGCGCCGGCTCCTTGGTCACGTCACTGTCGCCCGCGACGTTCGAGGTCAGCCGGGCGGTGACCTCGTGTCGCTGCGCGCTCTGGGCATGCACGGTACGCATGGTCGACTCGTAGGCCGCCCGCCCCGCGCCGACAGCGGCCAGCGGCAGGCCGACGACCAGGACGAGCGTCAGCAAGCGGTGGAACCAGGATTCGAACCTGTCGGACGGACGTCTCAGCGGGTTCGACCCCACTGCCACGTGGCGCTTACGGGGCGGGGGCTGACCCGACGTGTACGGCGAACCTCTCGTGCTCATGCGCCGGCCTCCGACAAGTCGCTGATCCGTTGTCCACCACTTAGGCCCATCATCAATGGGCAGCGGCCCCGGTCACAGGGCCGAAGGACCCGGCACGCCCGGACTTGCGTGACCCACCGACAATCCCGGGACGAATACCTTCGCCCGCATGCACGGTGACGGGCACCGGGGTGATCCTCGAAGGAGAGAACCCACCAGGTCGGCAGCTCTCTGGCCACCCACCGCATTACCAGCTTCTTCCGGAACGGAGGTGACCGCCATACAACCCGCCGCCACCGTGGACATCGACGGCTCACCGCGGCCCGCGCGGCATACGACGGGCCTTGGAAGCGCAAACCCGCGAGTGCCGAAGCTGTTGGTGTTCAACCGGCACGGGCGCCGCGTGGCCCCGTATACCGCCAGGGTCTCGTCTCGGTCAAGGAGACCATCATGAGCGAACAAGAGCCGCTCGCCCTCGCTGAGGCCTGGCGAGCTGTGGCCGCATGTTCCCTCTCGTGCTGGGCTCTGCTCGCCCGGCGCCGGATCCACTTGCCGCGAGAACGAGTGGGAACGCGCATCAGCTTCGCCGACGGCACCTCGGCCCGGGTGTACCGGGAGACCCGCCTCGGCAGCGGGCTGGCGAAGGATCCGTGCACGCTGGTCGTCGTCTTCCGGTTGCGCCTGGTCCGTGGCCCGGGGCACGCACTCTTCCGGGCAGAGAGCCTGCTCAACACCCCACTGTTCGTGGGCTTCCCCGGCTTCACCTCGAAGTTGTGGCTGGCGCACGATGAGGACGGCCGCTATCGCGGCTTGTACGAGTGGGACAATCCGCAGCGCGCCGAGTACTACGCGCGTTCACTGTGGCGGGTCCTGGCTCTGGTCAGTGTCCCCGGTTCGATCCGCTACACCGTGCTGCCAGGGCTACGCCGCGACGATGTCCTGTCGGACCCCGGTCTGGTCGAGGCCGCGGCGGGGAACGGCGCCCCGGGCTGGTGGCGCGTCACGGGCGGGACCCGACCATGACGGTGGACGTGCTGGTCGTCGGGGCGGGCCCGACCGGCCTCACCCTGGCCCTGGCTGCCCATGACCACGGGGCGCGGGTCCGGGTCGTCGAGCGGCGGCCGGAGCCTTTCCGGCCCTCGCGCGCCCTCATCCTGCACCCGCGTACTCTGGAGGTGCTGCGTCCCCTCGGGGTCACAGACGCCGTGCTGGAGCGGTCCGACACTGCTCCGGCGGCGGCCCTCCGGCTCGGTTCCCGCGTGGTCGACACCAGGCTGGCCGGCTTCGAGCTCCCCGAGACGGCGTATCCGCATCTGTCCCTCGTGCGGCAGACGGACGTCGAAGACGTGTTGACCAGGGCGCTTGCCGACCGCGGTGTGCGTGTGGAGCGAGGCACCGAGCTGGTCACCGCTCGCGACGGCGATCGCAACGCCTCGGCAGTCCTGCGCTCACCTCACGGCACGGAGGAGACTCACTCCCTCTGCGTCGCCGGCTGCGACGGCCCGGCCAGCACCGTGCGAGCCTGTGCCGGCATTGAGTGGCGCAGCAGGCCGTATGCCGCGGAAGTGGTCCTCGCCGACATCGACCTGTCGCGCCCCTCAAGTCATGCAGGCCCCTCCGGCGCTCAGGTCTTCGCCGGGCGTGACGGGCTGGTGTTCCTCTTTCCTCTCGGAGAGCAGGCCGCCTGGCGGCTGCTGGCGACACGGGCGGACGATGGCGGGGCCGGACAGGACTTCGGCCAGCCCGGCCCCGGCGTCCCGCAAGCCGAGCTCCAGCGGCTCCTGAACGAAGCTGGAGCACGAACGCGGATCGAACATCTGGCGTGGTCGGCACGCGTGCCGTTGCGCTGCGGCCTTGCGCGACGGTTCCGCCGGGGACGGCTCTTCCTCGCGGGGGACGCGGCACACAACTACTCACCGGCCACCGGCCAGGGCATGAACGCCGGTATCCAGGACGCAGTGAACCTCGGCTGGAAACTCGCCTTCGCGGCGGCGCGTGCCAAGCAGGGACCTCCGACGTCGCTCGATGACGATGTTCTGCTCAATTCCTACGAGGAGGAGCGAAGGGCGGCGGCCCACCGTCGGCTTCTCCTCACACACGCGGCGTTCTGGGCGGAGGCGTCGACCGGCCGGATCCCTTCTTGGCTTCGCGGAGTGGCCGCCCCACACGCGGCCCCGGTGGTGCCCACCCTGCTGAAGCGGCGCCGGCTGGTCGCCGAGGCCGTGCGTGTCGTTTCGCAGCTACGAGTGAACTACCGGCACAGCTCCCTGTCGGTACAGGGAACACCTGTTTTGCGCGGTGCTCCCCGCCCTGGCGACCGCGTGCCGGACGCAGCCGTCAGCCTCGAAGGGGCCCCGGGGCGGCTGCACCATCTCATGGCGGGCCCGGGTGTGTTCCTGCTGGTGCAGCGCGACGCAGACCCCCCGCCGCCGGAGGCGGTGACCAGTGCCCAGGTCACCGTGCTGCGCCTGGGGAACAGCCCTGGCCGCGGTCTGGTTGCGGTCCGTCCGGACGGGCATGTCGGCTTCCAGTGCGGGGCCGCCGACCCTGCGGGTCTGCTCGGCTGGCTGACGTTGGCCGGTGCGGTGGCCTCTCACCCAGTCGGGTCCACGGACCGCTGACCCGAGCACCGCTGTCACTGGCTCACCAAGCACTCCACCGGTACCGCCGCCGAGAGGGGCACGGCCGGAGCCGCCCTGGCTCCACACCGCTGATGAGGGCCGTTCGGCCCTGGGCACGGGGACCCGGACGGGCGCAGCGTGGACTCATGGGGACGCATACGCGGATCGCTGTCATCGGCGTCGGAAACGAGTTCCGGCGGGACGACGGCGTGGGCTGGGCCGTCGCCGCCCGGCTGCTCGAGCGGGCCGAGAGCCGTGCGCTCCCGCCCAGCACTGTGGTCGCGACCTGCGACGGTGTTCCAGCCCGCCTGATCGGGCTGTGGGAAGGCGCCGGTCTGGCCGTGGTCGTGGACGCGGCGTACGCAGAGCCCGGGCGTCCCGGCCTGGTGCACCGGATCGAGCTCGACGCCGAGCGTCTCGCCCAGCCGCCGACCACCAGCTCGCACGGGCTCGGACTCGGTGAGGCCGTCGGGCTCGCCAGGGTTCTGGGCCGACTGCCCGGGCGCCTCGTCGTGTACGCGGTTGAGGGAGCCGACGCCTCCGTGGGCGCTGGTCTGACGCCCGCCGTCGAGGGCGTCGTGGAGTCGCTCGTCGCCTCGGTCGAGGACGAGATCGTCCGCCACCGCGTCGCCGGGGCGAAAGGCCCGTCATGAGCGTCCGGCGCTTCCGGGTCCTCGGGACGGTGCAGGGTGTCGGCTTCCGGCCCTTCGTGTACCGCACCGCCGTCAGCCTGGGACTCGACGGCTGGGTGGCGAACGTGGACGGTCACGTCGAGGGCGAGGTCGCGGGTAACCTCCGGGCCATCGACGAGTTCGCCACCCGCATCCGCACCGAGGCGCCACCCCTGGCAGACGTCCGGCTGGTCGGACTGTCCACCGCGCACGCCGTCCCCCGCCAGGGCTTCCACGTACGGCGCAGCGCCCCGGGGCCCGTGCGGGCAGCGCCCCGCGACGTCCCGCCCGACGCGGCCGTCTGCGACGCCTGCCTGCGAGAGCTGTACGACCCCACCGACCGGCGCCACCGCTATCCGTTCATCAACTGCACCGACTGCGGACCGCGGGCCACGATCATCGAGGGTCTCCCCTACGACCGAGTGCGCACCACCATGCGCCGCTTCCCGCTCTGCCCGGCATGCGCTTCCGAGTACGTCGACCCGGGAAACCGCCGCTTCCACGCCGAGCCCGTCGCCTGTCCCGTCTGCGGCCCCCGACTGGCCTGGGCCGACCAGCGGGGCGAGGACGCGCTGCGGGCGGCGGTGAAAGCGATCGCCGGCGGCGGCATCGTCGCGGTGAAGGGACTCGGCGGCTACCAGCTGGTGTGCGACGCGGACAGTCATGACGCCGTGTCCGAGCTGCGGCGGCGCAAGCGCCGTCCTGCCAAACCGTTCGCGGTCATGGTCAGGGACATCGAAACGGCGGCATACCTGGCGCGGGTCGGCGGCACGGAACGCGCGGTGCTCACCTCGCCGGCGCGTCCCGTGACGCTGCTGGCGGGGCGTGGACGGCACTCCCTCGCCCCACAGGTTGCTCCCGGAGTCCCACGGATCGGCCTCTTCCTGCCCACGACCGGCCTGCACCATCTCCTGCTGGCCGAAGTGGACCGGCCCTTGGTCGTCACCAGCGGCAACTTCAGCGACGAACCGATCGCCATCGCGGACGACAGGGCACATCGCGATCTCGCTTCCGTCGCGGACGGATTCCTCACCCACGACCGGCCGATCCGGGCCCGCTACGACGACTCGGTGGTCCGGATCGCGGACCGGACCCGGATCACCGTCCGCCGGGCACGCGGCCTGGCACCCGCGCCCTTGCCGCTCGCGGTCACGGTGCCGCTGGCCGGGCTCGGCGCCCAGCTCAAACACACCTTCACGCTCGCCGGGGACGGCCGGGCATACCTGGGTCCGCACACCGGCGATCTGTCCGACGTGGCGACGTACGACGCCTTCCGCAGGTCCTTCGACGACCTGAAACGGCTCACCGGCATCGAGCCCAAGATCCTCGCGCACGATCTTCACCCCGGCTATCTGTCCACGCAGTGGGCGCTGGACCGGCACCTGCGCCGGATCCCTGTCCAGCACCACCACGCGCACGTGGCCGCTGTCGCCGCGGAGCACGGGGTACGGGGCCCCTTCCTCGGCATCGCCTACGACGGCCTGGGGCCTCGGGGAGGACGGCACCCTGTGGGGCGGCGAGATCCTCGTCGCCGATCTGAGCGGCTACCGCCGTGTGGGCAGGTTCGCGACCGCGCCCCTGCCCGGCGGCGACGCGGCGGTACGCCACCCTTCCGCACCGCCCTCGGCCATCTGCTGGACGCCGAAGCCCTGGGCACGCCACGCCCCTCTCCCGGACTTGTCCGGCGCTTCACCGATCTCCTCGACCCGGCCGAGGTCTCGGCCGTGCGCGCGATGATCACGCGCCGCGTGAACTGTCCCCGCGCCTCGAGTGCGGGACGACTGTTCGACACGGCCGCCGCCCTGCTCGGGCTCGCGGACGCTGTCAGCTACGAGGGCGAGGCGGCCGTGTGCCTGGAGGCGGCGGCCGGTACGGCACACGCCGTACCCCTCGCCCACAAGATCGTCCGGGTGGGCGGTCTGTGGGTGTACGACTCAACGCCCACGGTGGCCGACTTGCTGGAGCGGCGGGCGAGCGGGGAGCCGGTGCCGGACCTTGCGGCCGCGTTCCACCTCACCCTCGCGCACGCCACCTCCGACCTCGTCGCACGGGCCGTCGAGGAGGGCGCTCCGCGCACCGTATGCCTGGGCGGGGGCTGTTTCGTCAACGGCCGGCTGTTGGTCGAGGTGCGTCGAAGGCTGCGAGCTCAGGGGTTGCGGGTCCTCGTGGGCGGCGAGGTCCCGGTCGGTGACGGCGGTATCAGTTACGGCCAGGCCGCGGTGGCCGCCGCCCAGGTCGCGAAGGAGAGGTGAGCGGTCATGTGTCTGGGCATTCCGGGACAGGTCCTGGAGATCCGCGACGACGCCGGGCTGCGCATGGCCACCGTCGACTTCGGGGGTGTGCGACGCGAGGCCTGCCTCGACTACACACCCGGTGCGGGTGTCGGAGCGTACGTCATCGTGCACGTCGGTTTCGCGATCACCGAGGTCGACGAAGCCGAGGCGCGGCGCACGCTCGACGTCCTGCGGGCGATGGCGGACGCCGTGGAGACAGAGCTCGGCGAGCCACTGCCGTGAGGGCGGCCCGGGACCGTCGGGCCCACCGCCGTGCCCGAACGGCCCATCGGCCCACCGCTTCGCGCGGACGAGGCTGAAAGTGCAGACCTGCCGACGAGAGGCACATCATGACCGCCATCCCGGCATCCGGCGAACGGGTGCACGCCCTGCTCACCGACGGTACGACGGTGAGCGTACGGCCCGCAGGACCCGACGACCGAGAGGCCGTCCTGCGGTTCTACACGGAGATGTCGGACGCGAACCTGCGGCTGCGCTTCTTCTCCGTGAGCCGGCGCTCCGCCGAACAGGCGGCCGCCCGGGTCGCCCGGCCGGCCGGCTCCGGCTACCGGACGCTCGTCGCCGAGCACGGCGGCCGGATCATCGGAATCGCCGAGTACGAAATCGACGACGCGAAGACGCCCGACAGCGCCGAGATCTCGATCGCCGTCAGCGACGGCCGCCACCACCGTGGAGTGGGCACCCTGCTTCTGGAGCACCTGATCTCCGCGGCCCGCGCGCACGGCATCACGACATTCACCGCGGACGCGCTCGCCGAGAACCACGAGATGCTCAAGGTCTTCGCCGACCTGGGACTGCGCGCCGAACGGCACTTCGAGGGGCCGGCTTGCGCGGCGGGACGATCGCCTCGAACGAGTCGGCCGAGGAGGACCGCATGTTCGTGAGCTTCTTCTCCTTGGTGATGTTCACGTCCATGTCGTCGGAGCGCGAGTTCTCGCCGACGATCATGCCCTCGTACACCTCGGTGCCGGGGTCCGTGAACAGCACACCGCGCTCCTGGAGGTTCGTCATCGCGAAGGCGGTGACGGAACCGGAGCGGTCGGCGACCAGCGAACCGTTGTTACGGGTCTGCAGGGTGCCGAACCAGGGCTCGAAGCCCTCGTGGATGGAGTGGCCGATGCCGGTACCGCGGGTCTGGGTCAGGAACTCGGTCCGGAACCCGATGAGACCGCGGGACGGCACCACGAACTCCATGCGGACCCAGCCGGAGCCGTGGTTCGACATGTTGTCCATGCGGCCCTTGCGGACGCCCATGAGCTGCGTGACCGCGCCCATGTGCTCCTCGGGCACGTCGATCGTCATGCGCTCGACCGGCTCGTACGTCTTGCCGTCGACCTCCTTGGTGACGACCTGCGGCTTGCCGATGGTCAGCTCGAAGCCCTCGCGGCGCATCTGCTCGACCAGGATGGCCAGCGCCAGCTCACCGCGGCCCTGCACCTCCCAGGCGTCCGGCCGCTCGGTCTCCAGCACCCGGAGGCTGACGTTACCGATCAGCTCGCGGTCGAGGCGGTCCTTGACCTGGCGGGCGGTGACCTTGCGGTCCTTGGCGGCCGCCTTGTTGTCGGCGCCCTTGCCGGTGCCGCCACGGCCGACCAGCGGCGAGGTGTTGGTGCCGATGGTCATGGAGATCGCGGGCTCGTCCACCGTGATCAGTGGCAGCGGGATCGGGTTCTCGGGGTCCGCGAGGGTTTCGCCGATCATGATGTCCGGGATACCGGCGACGGCACAGATGTCACCGGGGCCGGCCTTCTCGGCGGGCTTGCGGGTCAGCGCCTCGGTCATCATCAGCTCGCTGATGCGGACGTTGCTGATGGTGCCGTCGCGCTTGATCCACGCGACCGTCTGGCCCTTGCGCAGCTCGCCCTGCTCGACACGGAGCAGCGCGATACGGCCGAGGAAGTTGTCGGCGTCCAGGTTGGTGACGTGGGCCTGGAGCGGGGCGGCCTCGTCGTAGGTCGGGGCCGGGATGTGCTCCAGGATCGTGGAGAAGAACGGCTCCAGGCTGGTGGAGTCGGCGGGGACCGTGCCGTCGTCCGGCTTGGTCAGCGAGGCGATGCCGTCGCGGCCACAGGCGTAGACGATCGGGAACTCGATCTGCTCCTCGTCGGCGTCGAGGTCGAGGAACAGGTCGTACGTCTCGTTGACGACCTCGTCGATCCGGGAGTCCGGGCGGTCCGTCTTGTTGATGCAGAGGATGACGGGCAGCCGCTGCTGGAGCGCCTTGCGCAGCACGAAGCGGGTCTGCGGCAGCGGGCCCTCGGAAGCGTCCACGAGCAGGACGACACCGTCGACCATCGACAGACCGCGCTCGACCTCGCCGCCGAAGTCGGCGTGACCGGGGGTGTCGATGATGTTGATGGTGATGACGTCGCCGCCATCCTTCGGGTGGTACTTCACCGCCGTGTTCTTGGCCAGGATCGTGATGCCCTTCTCACGCTCCAGGTCGTTCGAGTCCATCATGCGGTCGTCGACGCCTTCGAGCTGATGCGCGGCGAAGGCGCCGGCCTGCTTCAGCATGCCGTCGACGATGGTGGTCTTGCCGTGGTCGACGTGGGCGACGATAGCGACGTTGCGGATGTCGTGGCGCGTGGCCATATTGCGGCGTACTCCCGGAGTATGAGGAATGCCCTGCGCGGACGTCTGCGGTGCGCGGGCCCTGCCGGGCTGAACGTGCCACGGCCTCACCCCATGGTACGGGGCTGCGCCCGCAGGGGTTAGCCGGGCTACGTCGACGCAGGTCAGGCTCTGTTTCAGGGAGCTGCTCAGGCGCAGACGCGCCGGGCGACCTCCCGGGCGAGGGCCGAGTCGGGGCGCTCGTCACAGTCGGTCAGGCCGGAGATGTCGACCGTCCAGTTCCGGGCGTGGCCCGAGACCGTTCTGCCGTCCGGGCAGGTGTAGCGGAAGTCCGCCGACACTTCCCGCACCCCCGCGTACTGGACGAACTCTCCCGCCGCGTGGGGCGTGACACGGTCGTCGTCGAGGTCGGGGGCCGGGAGCCGGACGTCGGTGAACGACCAGGTGTCGCCGCCCGCCTCGGCCAGGGTGCGCGCGTCGGAGTCGATCTCGCCGGTCTTCTTGCCGAACGAGAAGAGGATCTCCGCCGAGGAGGGGGCAGGCCCGTCGGCGCGTACCGAAGGGCGGGGGGTGTACACCCGCCGCATCCGGTTCTGCAGACTGCCGCCGCCCTCGCCGAGACGCTCTGGGTCGGAGACCCCGGTCAGCCGGTCCCGCTTCGTGACCTGGGACCAGGTGAACGTGCCGTCCGCGCAGGCCTTCGCCGCAGCTTCGCCGATCTTGCGGTCCTTGCCGGCCTCGTCACCGCCCGCTTGCCCCGTGCACGCCGTCAGCCCCGTCACCAGCACCCCGACGACCAGCCCGGCCGTGCAGGCCCGCCCCACCATGCCGCGCATCCGCCGGCTCCCGTTTCCCGTGCACGGACGCCCGGCGCCCGCACCATGATCGCTGCTGGTCTCATGGTGCGGACGCCGGGCGGGGACGGCAACGCGTTTGAGCGTTATCAGAGCTACGGGTTGGCCGAGCCCTTCGCCGAGGGGCCCGACGCGGGTTTCGCGCCCTTCTTCAGGAAGCCCATGTCCTCGTAGACCGGTGTGCCGAAACCGAAGGCGCCGGTGTTGACCAGGTTCTTGCGGGCCGCGAGGAGCTGGGGGCGCTGGAAGAGGGGGATCGAGCCGGCCGCGGCCCAGATGCGGGAGTCGGCCTTGCGGATCAGCGAGCGGGACTCGTCCTCGTCGAGGGTGGCCACGGCCTCGTCGAAGAGCTGGTCGACCTGGTCGGTGCCGACGCGGGTGTAGTTCTGCTCGACGTTCAGCGAGCCGTCGGCGGCCGGGACGGGCTTGGCGTAGACGGGGCGGGCGTCGGTGGCGGGGAACGCCGTGGCGGGCCAGGAGTACAGGGCGAGGTCGTACTGGCCGGAGGCGATGTGGTCCTTGAAGTAGGACTCGTCGGAGACCTTGGAGATCTCGGTGGTGATGCCGACGCGCTCCAGCATGCGGGAGATGCGGTCCGCGACCGTGCGCAGCGTCTGGGAGCCGGGTCCGGAGGGGAGTACGAAGCGGAGCGTGAGGGGCTTGCCGTTCTTGGCGAGCGGGGCGGCCTCCTGGTTCGCCGGGGCGGCGGTGCCCTTGGGGGCGTACGCGCCGGGGGCGCCGCCCTGGTGCGCGGGCGCGTGCTGCCTGCCGTCCTGGGCGAGGTGCCCGGCCGGGTCGGGTCCGCGGCGTGCCTTGTCGTCCTCGCCGGTGTCGTCGGCCTTCCCGCCCTCGGGGCCGGCGGCCTTCTCCTTCTTCTTCTCCTCCTTGACCGGGCCGCCGCGCACCCACCCGGCGTCCGCGAGCAGCGCCTGGGCCTCCTTGGTGTCCTGGCCGCCGAGGGCCCCGCTGTTGTCGGCGTAGGCGGCCTGGCCGGACAGGGCGAGGTGGCTGCCGACCGGTACGGCGGGCAGGCCGAGGGGCTTGAGTACGACCTGGGCCAGTTCCTTGCGGTCCAGGGCGCGGGCGACGGCCCTGCGGACGCGCTCGTCGGTGAGCGGGCCCTCGGCGCCGTTCAGGGCGAGCTGGGTGTAGGCCGGCTCCAGGGATTTGCGGACCTCGAAGCCGCTGAGGGCCTGCTGCTGCCGGGCATACCTGGCGGTGGCCGTGCGCAGCTTCTCGCGGGCGACGGTCTCCTCGTCGGCGGCGTCCTCGTCGGAGCCGTTGGCGACGGCCCAGGACTCCAGGGAGTCTGCGGCGGACCGGTCGGCGCCCGGGCCCATCAGCGGGCTGCCGGAGGCGTGGGGGCGGGCGGCGACGGTGATACGGCGGGCCGCGGAGGGGTCGATCTCGGCCAGGTCGAGGGTGCCGTCGGCCAGCTCCGCGGCGCGCTTGTCGCGCGGGACGGTGCGCAGCACGATCTCGGAGAGCTTGGCAGGCTCGCCCCACCAGCGCGGGTTGCGGGCGAGGATGATCTCCCCGTCCTCACGGTCGGTCTTCTTCACCGTGAAGGGCCCGGCGGTGACCTTGAGCTTCTTGCGGGCCCCGTCGTTGAAGGAGTCCGGGGTGCCCATGACGTCCTTCGGGTACAGCGGCGAGAACAGTGAGCGCCAGTCCGCGTAGGGGCGGCTGAAGGTGACCCGGACCTCCAGGGCGTTGTCGCCGCGCTCGATCTTCTGGATGCGGTCGTAGCCGGCGTTGCGGGCGGTCCAGTACGCGGTGTCCTTGCCGGACAGGGCGCGCCACTGGGCGGCGAAGTCGGCGGCGCCGATCTCCCGGCCGTCGCTCCAGACGGCCTGCTGGTTGAGCTTGTACAGGACGACCTGCTTGGGCTCGGTGTCGACGACCTTGGCGGACTCCAGGTAGTCGGGGTTGCGCTCCGGGCGGCCGGAGGCGTCCATGCGGAACATCGACGGCAGGACGGCCTGGGCGACGCGGGTGGTGGTGGCGTCGGCGTCCGACTGGAACGTGTTCAGCGTGTCGGGTACGGAGTCGACGGCCCAGCGCAGGGTGCCTCCGTCGGTGATCCGGTCGCGGGGTGCGGGCTGGATGTCCTGCCCGGCGAGCGGCTTGCCGGACGGGTCCTCGGAGCCGCATCCGGCGAGCGCGGGCACCGCGAGCACTCCCGCGGTGAGGAAGGCGACCGAGCGCATGACCGCACGCGGGCCGACGCCGTGCTGGGACATCTGTGCTACCTCCGGGAAGCCGCGGGCGTTATGATCACTTTTGGCGGTATTTGGAGTTCATCTGATGTATGCCGCCACTGAAGAGGAAAGGGTTCGGCAACACAGGGCGACACGGCGGTCACGGGCGGGAAGTCACCCGTGCGGCCCAATGCACCGCACGGTGCACCCACACGCCTCGGCCAATCGATGCACATCCCTTCACAGCACAAGGTGTGACGCGCAACACTCGCAGGCGCATGAACGTTGCCGCCTTGGGCCACGAAGGACCCGCGGAAGTGAGGGCAGGTCATGTCCGTTCACGACGAACTGACGTCAGTCCAGCGCAGTCTCGACGAAGTGTTCCGATCGCTGGGACGCCTGGAGAAGCAGCTCGGCACCGGCGGCCTGGAAATGCGCCGCGTCCGTGCCGACGCCAACCATCTGCGCGAGAGCGTCGCCCTGCTGCGCGACGCCGCCGCGTCACCGGCCGCGCCGAAGCGCCCCGAGCTGGTCACCATCTCGGACACGCCCTACGACTCCGCCCTGTGGAGCGACTCGGACGACGAGGGGCTCGGCGCCCGGGACCGGCGCGCTCCCTGACCCGGGGAGGAGTCGAGCGCGACCGGCACCTCCCCCGAACCCGACCGGAGTCGTCACGTGGCCACTGGTACGGAACCCCCTGCCACCGAACCCAGACCTGAGAGCGGCGGTGTGCGGGGCGCTGCGCGCGCCGCGATCGCCGCCCCGCATCTGCGCACCGACCGCTGGTGGCTGGCCCCGGCCGGCACGGCCGCGGGCCTGCTCGCCTTCATCGTCTACTCGACCTGGCGGGCCTTCGCCGACGCCCACTACTACGCGGCGCCCTACGTCTCGCCCTTCTACTCCCCCTGCCTGGCGGAGCGCTGCGAGCCGATGAGGTCCGGCCCGAACTGGGAGATCTTCGGGAGCTGGTGGGGCATCTCGCCCGCGATCATCATCCTGATCTTCCCGCTCGGCTTCCGCCTGACCTGCTACTACTACCGCAAGGCCTACTACCGGGGCTTCTGGGCGTCCCCGCCGGCCTGCGCGGTGGCCGAGCCGCACAAGAAGTACAGCGGCGAGACCCGCTTCCCGCTGATCCTGCAGAACATCCACCGGTACTTCTTCTACGCCGCCCTCCTCGTCGCCGGGATCCTCACGTACGACACCGTGCTCGCCTTCCGCGACGAGACCTACGCGTGGGGCCACATGGGGCTCGGCACGCTCGTGTTCCTGGTCAACATCGTGCTGATCTGGGCGTACACGATCTCCTGCCACTCCTGCCGGCACATCGTCGGCGGCAAGCTCAAGCACTTCTCCAGGCATCCCGTGCGCTACCGGATGTGGCAGTGGGCGGGGAAGCTCAACGCCCGGCACATGCAGCTCGCCTGGGCGTCACTGGTGAGCGTGGCGCTCGCCGACTTCTACGTCTACCTGGTCGCGTCCGGTGCCTTCGACGATCCGCGCTTCTTCTAGAGGGATGGGACCTTATCGATGTCCGTGGTCGACCGGCAGGAGTGGGACGTCGTCGTGGTGGGCGCGGGCGGTGCGGGCCTGCGCGCCGCCATCGAGGCCCGTGAACGGGGCGCCCGTACGGCCGTGATCTGCAAGTCGCTGTTCGGCAAGGCACACACGGTGATGGCCGAGGGCGGCATCGCCGCGGCGATGGCCAACGCCAACGAGAACGACTCCTGGCAGGTGCACTTCCGCGACACCATGCGCGGCGGCAAGTTCCTCAACCAGTGGCGGATGGCCGAGCTGCACGCCCAGGAGGCGCCGCAGCGGGTGTGGGAGCTGGAGACCTGGGGGGCGCTGTTCGACCGCACCAAGGACGGCCGGATCTCCCAGCGCAACTTCGGCGGCCACGAGTACCCGCGTCTCGCGCACGTCGGCGACCGCACGGGCCTGGAGCTGATCCGCACGCTCCAGCAGAAGATCGTCGCGCTGCAGCAGGAGGACTTCAAGGAGACCGGCGACTACGAGTCCCGGCTGAAGGTCTTCCAGGAGTGCACGGTCACGCGCGTGCTGAAGACCGTGTCCGACAGCGGCTCCGCCGCGGGCGGCCGGGTCTGCGGGGTGTTCGCCTACGAGCGCGAGTCGGGCCGTTTCTTCGTGCTGGAGGCGCCCGCCGTGGTGATCGCCACCGGCGGCATCGGCAAGTCCTTCAAGGTGACGTCGAACTCGTGGGAGTACACCGGCGACGGCCACGCGCTGGCCCTCCTCGCGGGCGCCCCCCTGCTGAACATGGAGTTCGTGCAGTTCCACCCGACCGGCATGGTCTGGCCGCCCTCGGTGAAGGGCATCCTCGTCACCGAGTCGGTGCGCGGCGACGGCGGTGTGCTGCGCAACTCCGACGGCAAGCGGTTCATGTTCGACTACGTCCCCGACGTCTTCAAGGACAAGTACGCCGAGACGGAGGAGGAGGGCGACCGCTGGTACGACGACCCGGACCACAACCGTCGCCCGCCCGAGCTGCTCCCCCGCGACGAGGTCGCCCGGGCCATCAACGCCGAGGTGAAGGAGGGGCGCGGCTCGCCGCACGGGGGCGTGTTCCTCGATGTGTCGACCCGGATGCCCGCCGAGGTCATCAAGCGCCGGCTGCCGTCGATGTACCACCAGTTCAAGGAGCTGGCCGACGTCGACATCACGGCCGAGGCGATGGAGGTCGGGCCCACCTGCCACTACGTGATGGGCGGGATCGCGGTCGAGTCCGACACGGCGGCGGCGCGCGGGGTGCCCGGTCTCTACGCGGCCGGTGAGGTGGCCGGCGGCATGCACGGCTCCAACCGGCTCGGCGGCAACTCCCTGTCCGACCTGCTGGTGTTCGGCCGCAGGGCCGGCTGGCACGCGGCGGAGTACGCGGCGGGGGCGGCCGGGGCGCGGCCCGTGGTGGACGACGTCCAGATCGACTCGGCGGCGGCGGAGGCGCTTCGGCCCTTCTCGGCCGAGTCGGAGATCGAGGAGCCGGCGGGCGGTCCGCCGGAGAACCCGTACACCCTGCACCAGGAACTCCAGCAGACGATGAACGACCTGGTCGGCATCATCCGCCGCGAGCCGGAGATGGAGCAGGCCCTGGAGAAGCTGGCCGAGCTGCGACTCCGGGCGCGCCGGGCCGGGGTCGAGGGGCACCGGCAGTTCAACCCGGGCTGGCACCTCGCCCTGGACCTCAGGAACATGCTGCTGGTCAGCGAGTGTGTGGCGCGAGCCGCGCTGGAACGCACCGAGTCGCGCGGCGGGCACACGCGTGAGGACCATCCGGGGATGGACCGCACGTGGCGGCGGATCAATCTGCTGTGCGCGCTCACCGACCCCACGGGCGGCCTGGCGGCGACGGACCCGGTCCGCGGCCAGATCACCCTCACCCGTGAGACCACCGAACCCGTCCGTGACGACCTGCTCGCCCTGTTCGACAAGGAGGAGCTGGTCAAGTACCTCGCCGAAGAGGAGCTCCACGAATGAGCGGCTACACGGCCCACTTCAAGGTGTGGCGCGGCGACGTGAGCGGCGGCGGCCTGGAGGACTTCAAGGTCGAGGTCAACGACGGCGAAGTGGTGCTCGACATCATCCACCGCCTCCAGGCCACCCAGACGCCCGACCTCGCCGTGCGCTGGAACTGCAAGGCCGGCAAGTGCGGTTCCTGCTCGGCGGAGATCAACGGCCGCCCGCGGCTGATGTGCATGACGCGGATGTCGGTGTTCGACCGGGAGGAGACCATCACGGTGACGCCGCTGCGGGCGTTCCCGGTCGTGCGCGACCTGGTCACCGACGTCGGCTTCAACTACACCAAGGCCAGGGAGGTACCGGCCTTCGTGCCGCCGGCCGGGGTCGCACCCGGCGAGTACCGGATGATGCAGGAGGACGTGGACCGCTCGCAGGAGTTCCGCAAGTGCATCGAGTGCTTCCTGTGCCAGGACACCTGCCATGTGGTCCGCGACCACGAGGAGAACAAGCAGGTGTTCGCCGGGCCCCGCTTCCTGATGCGGGTGGCGGAGCTGGACATGCACCCGCTGGACGCGGCGTCGGAGTCGGGACTGGACCGCAAGACCACCGCCCAGGACGAACACGGCCTCGGCTACTGCAACATCACCAAGTGCTGCACGGAGGTCTGCCCCGAGGGCATCAAGATCACGGACAACGCGCTGATTCCGTTGAAGGAGCGGGCGGTCGACCGCAAGTACGACCCGCTGGTGTGGCTGGGCTCGAAGATCAGGAGGCGCTCTTCAGCAGGCTGAGCGCCTGGTGGAGGTTGTGTTCCGCGATCTCCCGCATCCGGCCCGGGTGCGGGAAGTCGCCCTCGATCAGGGTCAGCGGGCCCGAGACCAGGCCGATGTGCATGGCCAGGCGGTACAGGCGCAGACGTGCCTCGTCCAGGCCGGTGGCGCGCAGCGCGTCGTAGTGGGGGCCGAAGCGGAGTCGCAGGAAGACGTGTTCGTGCTCCACGTCGAAGTACATCAGGCCCTCGATGTCGATGAGCGCCGGGTGCCCGTCGGGCGTGAGCAGGACGTGGTCGGCCCCGAGTTCGCCGTGGACGAGGGTGTGGCGGTCGCGGGGCCGGACCTCGGCGGCCAGGGCGTGGATCTCCTCCTCCAGCTCCCGGCGTGCGGCGGCGGCGCGGGGCTCGCGCGCGGCGGCTTCGGCCACGGCGCGCAGGGCCCCTTCGGTGATGCGCTGCTCGCAGGAATCGCCGTACGAGGAACCGCCGTTGTCGACGACGGCGACCTTCCCGAACCGGGGACCGGTGTGGCTGTGCAGGGTGGCGAGCAGCTCGGCCATCCGCTCCATGGCC
>NZ_JBEXSH010000070.1:0-18593 GCF_040613555.1 Streptomyces sp. NPDC006265 | reverse complement strand
GTCAGCGTGATGTCTTCGTCACTCACGGGTCGACCCTACTGCGGTGATCAAGAGGGACTCACCGGTTGCGGGGGGCTTCGGCCATGTCCGTCGCGGATGAGGAGGGGCCGGGCGGAGCAGGTGCGCGCCCGGCACATGGCGCGGCTCAGCGGCGTCGGCGCAGGGCCCGGACCGCCACGATGGCCGACGCCACCGCGAGCGCCGCCGCGGGGGCCGCCCAGCGCAGCGGGGCCGTTGGCGTCACGGTCTGTGGCGCGGGCACGGGGGCGTACCGGCCGCGCGGCGGGGCGTGGTCGACCTCCTCGGCGCTGCGCCCGATCATGGTCCGCCGCGCGTGCGCCGCCTCGGCGATGTCCTCCTCGTCCTCCTCCGCGGGTCCGGGGGAGGAGGGCGGGACCTCGGCGCCGAAGACGGAGGGGCGCTCGAGGGCCGGGGGCTCCTCGGTGAGAGAGGCGTCGCCGGGGGCCTTCTCCTCGGCCTCCGCCCCCGCGCCCTGGCCGGACGGGGCCGGTGGCGGTGGCGCCGGCGCCTCGTCGTCCGCGGCCGTGGCCGCCGTGGCGAGGTGCTCCGCGAAACGGTTCAGCAGCCGGAGGACGGCACTCTCCACCGCGTCCGCCGGAAGGTCCTTGATCCGCCCCTCCGCGGAGGCCGTGCCGTCGTACACGACGGTGCAGCCGTCCTCCGCCTCGCGCAGGGCGATCCGCAGGCCGAGCTCGACCGAGCCGCTGCCGCGCGACTCCTCCGCCGCACCCTCGACGGCGTACGCGTCACCGTCCCGCCGGGAGACCCGTACGGCACCCCGGTAGGTCACGGAGTGACTGCCGACCCGGATCTTCAGCCGCCCGGCGACGGGCTCGGCGCCGACGTCCTGCTGGAGCCCGGGAACAGCCCGGGCGACCCGCGCGGGGTCGTCCAGCACCTCCCTGAGCCGCTCGGCCGGAACCGGAACGAACACCTCGTGCTCCATGTCGACGGACTCTACCCAGCACAGCCCGAAACGCACCCCCACCCGGGGGATTCACCCCCGATCCACACCCACCAGGCGTATCCTCCGGGCCCGACCGCCCGACCGCCCGACCGCCTGCCCGCCCGGCGGCCCCCGGTCCCTCAGTACCGCGGATGCACCAGCGTCGACGCCGGCAAGCCCCCGATCCGTGTCCTGCGGGTCGCCCGTTCCCCCGCGGCCAGGGACGCCTCGGTGAGGACGCTCGGCCGCGGACCGTCCGGGTCGAGCCGCGGTCGCGGGTCCGTGCGGGCGGCCAGCACGAAGCCCCAGTCCCGGGGCGCCCGGGAGCGGTCGGCGGGTCTGCGCTCGGGCCCGGCCGCGGAACCGGTGCGACGGCTCCCCGTGCCGTACGGGGCGGTGCGGAGACCGGCCGCGCCCACGGTCGCCTCGACCGTCCAGAACACCCGGGGGCCGGCCGCGACCGGCCCGGCGTGCACCACGAGCCGGCCGCCGGGGGCCAGCCCGCGCCGCGCGAGGCCGTAGAACTCCTGCGAGTACAGCTTCGTACTCGCCGTGATGCCCGGGTCCGGCAGGTCCGAGACGACCACGTCGTACGTCGCCGGGGTCGCCCCGCGCAGCCAGCCGAAGGCGTCCGCGGTCGTGACCCGTACGCGCGGATCACCGAAGGCGTGCTCGTTGAGCGCGGACAGGGCCGGGTCGGTGCGGGCCAGCCGGACCACCTCCGCGTCGGGTTCGACGACGTCGACCCGGTCCACTCCGGAGTGCCGCAGCACCTCGCGTACCGCGAGGCCGTCGCCGCCGCCGAGGATCAGCACGCGCGCGTGCGGCCCGGTCATGGCCGGGTGGACGAGGGCCTCGTGGAAACGCAGTTCGTCACGCCCGCTGACCCGCAGCCGGCCGTCGAAGTAGATGTCGAGGGGCCGGCCGCCCGTACCGCCGGCGAGGACCACCTCCTTGACCCCGGTCTGCAACGCTACGCGGACGTCCTGGCCGTACATCGCCTGCCGCGCGGCCCGTTCGAAGTCGTCGACGAGGACGGTGGCGGAGGCGAGGACGGCGAGGACGAGTCCGTTGCCGATCAGCAGCAGCCACCGGGCCCGGCGGGTGAGGTCCCGCCGGAACAGGCCGAGCACCAGCGCCCCGCCGACGACCGTGTTGACCGCTCCGGTGAGCAGCGCGCCGGTCAACTGCCCGAGGAACGGCAGCAGGAGGAAGGGGAAGGCGAGGCCGCCGACGAGGGCTCCGACGTAGTCGGCGGCGAACAGGTCGGCCACCGCGCCGCCCGCGTCCTGGCGGCGGATGCGCTGGATCAGTTCCATCAGCAGCGGGACTTCGGCGCCGATGAGCAGCCCGATGGCGAGGGAGAAGGCGACCAGGAGGCAGCGCGGCCCGTTGGCCCACATCCCGCCCCAGTCGCCGCCCCAGTCGCCGGTCCAGGCGAACACGGCGTACAGGGCCATCGCGCTGCATCCGCCGACGAGCGCGAGGGTGGCCTCGACGGCGCCGAAACCGGCGGCGGCGAGCCGGCGCAACCGCTTCGCGGCGAGGGAGCCGATGCCCATCGCGAAGACCATCACGGACAGCACGACGGACGCCTGCGTGACGGAGTCACCCATCAAGTACGAGGCGAGCGCGACGAGTTCCAGTTCGTACACGAGTCCGCAGGCCGCGCAGACGAACACGCCGGCGAGGACGAGGAACCGTCCGGTGCCGGGCCGGACGGGCAGTCGCGCCGGGCCGTCGGGGCCGCCCGGGGCGCTCCAGGGCACCGGGGAACGGGGCGGGGCGGGCGCGGGCGGCTCGATCACGCTGCGACGTTACGTCACGCCTCGACTGCGGTTCGTCACCCACACGTGTGGTGCTGGTTTACACAGGCCGGATATCGGTACGAGGTTCGGTTCACCCCATACGGTTCGGACGGGCCGGACGGCCGGGCCGGGGCCGGACGACGAAGACCGCCACTCGGCGGGCGAGACGGTGGACCGAACGGCGGACCGGACAGGCTCAGTTGGCTCAGACCGCCGCCGGTACGCGCACGCCCACCTTCGTGCGGGTCGCCACCAACTGCCCGTCCTGCGGGTAGGCGTGCCAGGTCCGCCAGTGCACCTGCCCCTCGTGGTGCTGGGCGAGCAGGGCCGTGAAGGCGTACGGGCTGCCGGGGAAGACGCCGGCGAGGCCGTGCGGATGGTCGGAGACGAGGGCCAGCAACTCCTGGGCGCGGCCCGCGAAGGAGCCGGGCGAGAGGACCTCGACCCGGGCCGCGAACTCGTAGTCCCAGTCGTCCACCCGCTTGGCGACGCCGAGCGGAAGCGGAGTGCTGCTGCCCGCGATGCACGCCACCGTCTCCGAACAGGTGCCCCGCTCCCCCTCCAGCAGGACCTGGTGGGACGCGCCGAGGAGTCGCAACTGCACTTTGGTGTCCGCCAGTTCGAGGTCGAGCGCGGCCAGTGCGGGAAGCGGCTCGCGCCCCAGGGCCCACGCGAGATCGGCCGCGCGCGTGTCGGTGTAGGAGGTGTTCAGGGTCGTGAGCATAGATCGGCTCCGCTAGCACACAAGGAGAGGGAGGTGGGTCCGCTGCGCCCCGGTCACACCGAGGGATGTCGGCCCGGGGCAGCCCGGTCGGCCGGTTTCAGGAAGGTGTCCGCAGGACGTCCGTGGGGCTGCGTCGGTGACTAGAGGGAATCATGAACGGTGGCGCCGCCACAGCGTTTTTACCCAAGTTCGTAGGGTTTCCATCCCTCAGAGGGCTCCACAGCTCAATTGTTCAACTACAGCGTGCGCCGGTGCCGGGGAGGCGTGCGCCGGTGCGCCGTGTCTCACGACCGGAGTCGGGGACGAACGGGAGCACGGAATTCCGGCCGATCCCCGAAAGGGCAGTTCGTCGCGCGCAGTTGCCGGAGCCACGCCGGGGCGGTCGGAAGTCGTCATACAGGCAGGGGACGTCGCCGGAATCCCCCCGAAGTCGCCACACAGGCGTTCGACCGTTGATCCGTCCGGGAAGCCCCGGACATGACAACGCGGGGCCCGCCCCAGGTGCGGACCCCGCGCTCGGCGGATACGGCCTCCCCGGCCGCGAGAACGGCCGAAGCCCCCGACCCTGAGGGCGCCGACGTCAGTCAGCTGCCTCCGCCGCCGCAGCCACCGCCACCACCCCCACAGGACGACCCGCCTCCGCAGGACGAGCCGCCGCCGCAGGAGTGTCCCCCGTGGTGTCCGCCGCCGGAGGAACCGGAGTCTCCCCCGCCGGCCCACCAGCTGTTGTTGCTGCCGCTCGAACCGGAGGACGCCCACGCCCCGCGGCGCGCCGTCCGTCCAGAAGAGCCCCTACGGGCCTTGGAGACCAGCGACCCGACCAGGACGACTCCGACCACCGCCAGGATGATGCCGACGATCATGGCGTCACCCCCCTTTCGTTTCCCCCGAAGCGGCCCCCCGTGGGCGCCTCGCTCTTGCGTGAGGCGGTGATGCCCGGCCCCCGAGCGACCCAAAGCAGAGTTGAGGAACTCCAGAGCTTCGGCGCAGGATGACCGGCATGACCTCCAGTGCACGCCCCCTCCTGAACCGCCGGCTCGCCGAGTTCGGGACGACGATCTTCGCCGAGATGTCCGCCCTGGCTCTGAGCACCGGTGCCATCAACCTCGGGCAGGGCTTCCCCGACACCGACGGCCCCGAGGAGATCAGGGAGGCCGCCGTGCGGGCCCTGCGGGACGGCCGAGGCAACCAGTACCCGCCCGGCCCCGGCGTGCCCGAGCTGCGCACCGCGATCACCGCCCACCAGCAGCGCCGCTACGGCCTGGGCTACGACCCCGACACGGAGGTCCTGGTCACCGCCGGCGCCACGGAGGCCATCGCCGCCGCCCTGCTGGCCCTGGTGGAGCCCGGCGACGAGGTGATCGCCTTCGAGCCGTACTACGACTCCTACGCGGCGTGCATCGCGATGGCGGGCGGGCGCCGGGTGCCGGTCACCCTGCGGGCGCACGAGGACGAGGGCTGTTTCCGCCTCGACCTCGACGAGCTGCGCGACGCCGTCACCGACCGCACCCGGCTGCTGCTGATCAACACCCCGCACAACCCGACCGGCACGGTCCTCACCCGCGAGGAGCTCGCCGCGATCGCCGAGCTGGCGGTGGAGCGCGACCTGCTGGTGGTGACGGACGAGGTGTACGAGCACCTGGTCTTCGACGCCGCCGAGCACGTGCCGCTGGCGACGTTCCCGGGGATGCGCGAGCGCACGGTCACCATCTCCAGCAGCGGCAAGACGTTCTCGTTCACCGGCTGGAAGGTCGGCTGGGTGACGGCGGCTGCGGAGCTGGTGACGGCGGTGCGCTCGGCGAAGCAGTACCTGACGTATGTCTCGGCGGGCCCCTTCCAGTACGCGATCGCCGAGGCCCTCTCACTGCCCGAGTCGTACTTCACGGACTTCCGCGCCGACATGCGGACCAAGCGGGACCTGCTGGCGGCGGGCCTGACGGAGGCCGGATTCCGGGTCTTCCGCCCCTCGGGCACCTACTTCATCACCACCGACATCCGCCCCCTTGGTGAGAGCGACGGTTTCACCTTCTGCCGTGCGCTGCCGGAGCGCTGCGGGGTGGTCGCGATCCCCAACGCGGTCTTCTACGACCACCGCGAGGAGGGTGCGCCCTTCGTGCGATTCGCGTTCTGCAAGCGGACGGGCGTGCTGGAGAAGGCGGCCTCCCGACTCAAGACGCTGGCCGCCTAACAACCGCAGACGTACCAGCACATGCACCGGCCACACGGCCTGGTTGCTCCGAGCCGCCGCGCACCGCACTCGACTGCCGCCCGGTCGACCGGGACACCGGTGATCGGCAGTCGTATCACGCAGCCGGCCTGTCGGCGGACACGCTTCCATCAGCGATCAGCCGACGCCGCCAGGCCCGGTGACACCGCCCCCGGATCATGCAGGACAGGGGCAGCAAAGAGTCATACTGGCCCCGAAGGATACGGACCCGAGCTCAGCTCCACGAAGAAGGTGATGTGCGGGCGGTAGCCCTCCTCGGCCAGCCAGGCGCGGCTCCGGCCGCGCTGTCGCTCATCGCGGAACCGTTGGTACCGGCTCCAGGAGCGCTCGTCACCGGCGAGGACGTCCTTGAAGCGCCGGAAGGCGCCCCGCCCACCGAGGGCGATCCGCAGCCTGTCGGCAAGGGCGGCGTCTGCGACCTCTTCGATGAACAGTTCCATGTCCCGGTAACCGGCCCGGGACCCCAGAGCCGGCGCGTACAGCCATCGCTCGGGATCGTCGGGATCGCCGTCCTCCTCGTCCTCGGGCCCAGGCCCCAGCTCATCGGTGCACGCAGGCCGGCACTCCCCGGTGGACAGATCGATCCGGCCACCGGACTCGGTCGGGTCGCCCTCCAGCAGCATGGCGAGCATCTCCAGATCGACCGCGAGCGGGCGCAGGAGGGGGATCTCCGCGTCTCCCGTGGCCGCGCGCAACCGGTCCGCCAGCTCCTCATCGCCCCGGAAGCCGCGCTCCTGGAGCGCGCGGAGAAACAAGGCCGCCGTCTCCGCAGCTCCCGGCAGGCCCTGCGCCGCGACCCCGGCCACACCATCGCCGGCCAGCTGCAGCACCTCACGCACAGGCCCACGACGCAACGCCGCAAGCAACGCCACTCCGTCCTGCGCGTGGAGCGCGCCGCGCAGGGCCCGCAGCCCGTCCTCGCCCCATCCCTCAACCACGACCCCGACGGTATCGCTCCACCGAGGGCGTACGAACGCCGGGACCCATCGGTTTCCCTCCGCCCGGCTCCGTGCCAGTGCCGGCGCACCCGGCGCCTGGGGGGCAGGCGGTGTTGCCCGGTCAGCGGCGCCGCTTGCGGCCGCTCCTGCCTGAGGAGCGCCTAGCCTTCCGGGCGCGGCCGACGCGGGCGCCGTGGGTACCCAGTGCCCGGGCCGCCAGCTGCCTGAGCTCGTCGAGTCCGGCCCGGTCCGGGTGCGCGGAGTCCAACGCGGCGGAAACCGCGTCCCTGGCCTGGGAGCCCTGGGCGCGCAGCATCCCCTCGGCGCCGTCCCCGCCGCCCGCCAACTCCACGAGCTGAAGCAGGCTCTCGGCGAGCACCAGCAGAGACTCCGCATCGGTCATGTCCTCCGGGGACAGCAACTCACGGTGCGCCAGCGCGTTCAGCGCCAGCGGCGCCAGACGTGTGTCTCGCCGCAGCCTGCGCAGCAGCCGCTCGCCCTCACCGTCCGGCAACGCCGCCAGCAGCACGTCGAGCATCGCCTGCGCGCGCGTGCGGAAGGTCATGGTCCTTACGGCGTCGATCAGTTGCCGCAGGGCGGCTTCCCGCTCGCCGCGGGCCGTGATCCAGCCGGCCAGCTCCGTGCGGGCGGCGTCCGGGTCGTAGTCCTCGGCCAGCACCCCCAGCAGGCCGGCCGCCGACGCCTGGACCAGTTCACCGACCAACGGTGCGTCCCTGCCGGCCGCCAGCAACCGCTGTCGTACGGCCCGGGTAGCGAGCTCGGTGAGACGGATGAGTTCGACCGGCCCGGCGGTCAGCTCCTCTCGCCGGGCATCGGCACGCTCCCGCGCCGCCTGGTCCGTTGTCGCCCCCGCGACGCCCAGCAGCTCCGCGAGCTCCGGCGGCATGTCCGCGAGCAGCTCGGGGCCGGCATCGGAGAGGTCGATGTCGAGAAACACCGGATCGGCCATCCCACGGTCACGCTCGACCGCGCCCAGGTCGTCCAGCAGGTCGAGCACCGCGCGCAGGTCCCGGTCGGCGTGCTCGAACCACATCCGGTGCTGAAGGTCCGACCCGGCGTCGAGCTGGAAGGAGCTCCGATAGGCCAGATGTACGGTGTCGCGCAGCCGCGGCCAGGGCATCGGGTACGGCAGGCTGTAGAGCGTGTTCAGCACGTCGTCCAGGATGTGCTCGTAGACGTCGAAGAGCATCGACTCGACGTGCCAGCCGCTGCGTGCCCCGATCAGGGCCTGCCGCAGCTCGAAGCACGCCTCGAAGGCCCGCAGCCACAGTTGGAGCGGGTCGGCCAGCACCGCCCGGGCCTTGGCCACCGCGTACAACCGCCCCTTGACCACCCGGACCAGCCGTGCCTTCTTCGCCCACTCCACCAGCAGTCCCAGCCGCGGCAGGTCGGCCGAAGAGCGCACCCCCTCAACCCTGTCGCCGGTGCCGAGTACGTCCACCAGCTCTCGGGCCTCCGCCATCCGCAGCCGCCCCGTCGCCGTCACCGGGCGGCCGCCCTGCCCCGCCCATTCGGCGAGTCCGCGCAACTGCGCCACGGTCTTCGACCCCTCGGCCCGTCGGCGCAGTTCGTCGTCCGGGGGAAGCATCACGGGCAGTTGCGGCTCGGCCCGGGCCACGCCGGACAGCTCGCGGCCGGTCAGCCGTCGTTCCATGATCGCGGCGAGAGCCTGCTGATCGTGGGCGGCCTCCCCGCGCCGCGCTCGGTCCGCGAAGCGCTCAAACGCCGCCCCGTCATGGACGTCCACGCCCTGCTCCGCGGCCGTCATCGCCCAGAACTTCGCCAACCCCCAGCGAGTGCGGTCCGTCATCGCCGCCGGATGCTGTTCCGCGACCCTGTCGACCGCGGCAATCACATCCTGGAGTGAGGGGCCGCGCGGGTCCGCCAACTGCGCGGCGTGCAGATAGCGCAGTAGTGTGCGCAGTGTGCCCGGGGCGTCGGCGCGTTCCTCCCCGGGAAGCTCGGTGACCTGCTGGGGAAGCCAGGAGAGCAGTAGCTCCTCCACATGGCGCGACTCCCACAGCCCCAGTCGGCCGTCGGCAGTCGCCAGGTGCCGGTAGTCCAGCGCCGTCTCGGCCATGTACCCGTCCACCGGCAGCCCCTGCTCCCCGGCCCACCGAACCAGGCGGTCGATCAGCAGGCCACGCGCCGCCTCGAACTCCTCCTCGGCCTCGGGTTCGAACCGCATGCGCATGAAATCCGCCCCATCTGTCAGCAGCTGTCCTTGCCGTGTCACGCTATCGCCGAATCGGGGCAAGCCCAGCCGGCCGCCCTGGCCGGGAACGACCACCTCCGACGACAGCGGCGCCGACGGCACGGGCCGGGCTGCACCGGGAGACCTTCGTCAGCGGGCGTCCACCTCGGGCTCCGGGCGCGGGAGCTCGTCGAGGTCGAGGGTGAAGGTGCGGCCGTCGGCCAGGGGGATGGGGAGCTTGCCTGTGCCGTACGCACGCGTGTGCGCCGTGCTGTAGCCGCTCGTGGTGGGCTCAGTGTGCAGGACGACTTCGCGGGCGTAGGGATCCACGACGAGGTAGACGGGGATGCCGTAGCGGCCGTACTTCGCGGTGCAGTCGTCGTAGTCCTTGCGCGCCGAGGAGGTCGAGACGACTTCCGAGATCAACAGGACGTCTTCGAAGCTGTAGCACTTGCCCTCGCGGCGGGCGTCCTCGCGCAGGATCGCCAGATCGGGGGCGGAATTCTCGTCGGCGGGGAAGTCGATGTAGACGTCGGAGGTGACCTTCGCGTGGCGTCCGAGGGACACGATCGTGTCGTATTGCATCGACTTGATCGTGCTGGAGTGCTCGAAGCTCCGCGGAGTCAGGATCACCTTTCCGTCAGCTCCGAACAAGACCGTGTATCCCTTGGGGAACTCGGTGTGCATGATCGCGTCGACGCTCATGGACGGCTCCTTCCCCGTGTGTGGTCAGGATACGGCGGACGGTGCCGCGTCACCGGGGCGTTCTGGTCACATCGAGCGACCTTGCCCCCTGTAGACCGGCTCACCCCGCCGCACGCAGACCTTCCCCGGCGAGTCGGTCCCGGCAGGTCCGGCAGTGTCCGCGCTCCGGGGCGCGGAAGGCACGCTCGCAGCCGTCGCAGGTCTGGAAGGGCAGTACGGCCGGGCGCTCGACACTCGGCGGGAGCGGTGCAGGGGAGGGCAACGGCAGCGGTGTTTCCCGGAGGCGGAAGGCCAGGACGCTTGCCGGGCGGGTCCGGAAGCGGTCGGGGAGCCGTACGGTCAGCAGCTCGGTGATCTCCCTCGGTCCGACTCCGGCCGCCAGCCACTCGGTGACGGCCGGTGCCAGGCGGGCGGCCTCCCGCGCGGACAGGACCAGGCGGGGGTCGACCCGGCGCAGGGCGGTCAGTACGGCCACCGCCTCGGGGTCGGCGTCGGTGAGTGCGGGTGCGGGGCTGCCGGCGTCGGTGAGTGCGGGTGCCGGGCTGCCGGGCTCCTCCGGAGCGGGAGCGGACGCTGCTTCCCGTCGGGTTTCCGGGACGGTGGGCCGCTCCCGTGGCCGGGGCTCGGGCGGGTCCTCAGGGCCTTGGCCGCGCGGTACGGCGTAGAAGTACGTCCGGGTACGCACCTGCCCGGTGGGTGTGCGTTCGCGGCGGCGCTCCAGGTATCCGGCCGATTCGAGTTCCCTGAGCGCTCGCGAGATGAGGATCTCGCCCTCGCTGAAGTGCTCGCACAAGGCGGTGATGGTCACGGGGGAGCCGTCGGGCAGGGAGGCGATGTACGCCGCGACGCCGATCGTGACCGCGCTGCCGCGCCGCTGGGCGAGGGCGTTGGAGATCACCGTGAAGTCGGCGGTGAGGCGGGTGCGTACGTGGATCACGCCGGTAGTCGGAGCTCCGGCGTCTGCGCGCAGGTGCGCGTTAGACTGCGGGTCAGCCATCGGGAAGGCACTACTTCCTGATCGGTCAGGCCCTCGTTCGGGATTGCAGTCCCGGCCGGGGGCCGTATCTGTTTGCGGTTGTCGCGGCGAACGTAACGGCAGCCCGGTGGGCAAGACGGTATGGGCGGAGCTGCGTCTTGAGATCTGATCCGCCCCCTCGGCGAGGGAGGAGAGACAGCGGCGCCCGAAAAGGCGTACGGCGCGTACAGCGCGTACCTTCTCGTACGCGCCGACGCGCCGCTGCGGGGCCGGCTGAGGTCTACTCCTCGTCCTCAGGCTTCTCCGCCTCGTTGATCTCCTCTTCGAGACCGAGCTGCTCGACGAGCCACTTGTCGAACTCGATCGCCGCGCGCACCCAGCTGACCGTCGAGGAGACGAAGTGCTCCAGGCTGACGCCCATGCCGATCAGCATCTGGGCCTCGCCGATCAGGCGGACCGTGCCGTCGTCGTGCGTGTGGCTGTAGACCTTGGGCCACAGGGTCCGGCGGTTCCAGTCGTCGATCGACTCGAGGATCTGCGGCTTGGCCTCGATCTCGTGAGGCCGGTCGTAGAACGTCCGCACGGAGAAGACCTGCTGGTCTCCCTCACCCCGGAACATGAAGTAGGTGCGGAACTGCTCCCACGGCGCCGCGAGGTCACCCTCGTCGTCGACGACGTACTTGAGCTCCATCTGGTCGAGGAGCTGCTTCACGAGGTCCTGATCCGGGACGACGGGGCCGGCCGGGCCGCCGGGCTGCGGCTCGGGCTGGCCCCCGAAGTTCGGAATCGAGGACGGGTCGATGGTCACCGTGAATTTCCCTTCGTACGGATTCCGCCATCCTCCCCCATGCGGGGAGGGGGGTGGCAAGCCCCGACTACCCCGCTAAGCCCATGGCTGACACGATCCGGTCAACCGCAACCCGCAGGGGTCTTCTCACCTGGGCCCGACCGACCAGCTGAACCACGGTGCGGTCGGGCGCGGGTGATCAGTCGCGGCGGATCAGTTCCGGGTCGATGCGCCGTCCTACGAGCGGGAGGGCGGCGAGGGCGGACAGGGCCGCCACGCCCGCCGCCGCGAGCGCGAGCACCGGGACGCCGGCGGAGTCCCAGTAGATCTCGCTGCCCCCGGTGATCAGATAGCAGGACTCGGCGAGCTTGCCCGCCAGGAGCGCCAGTGTGAGCCCGACACTCAGAGGGAGCACGACCTGTACGCATTGCACGGCTCGCATCGTCCGGGCCCGTGCTCCGACCAGCGTGATGGCGGTGACCTGCGGGCGCCGTTCCACCGCCCGGTCGGTCGCCGAGACGACGAAGGCCGCGGTCCCGATCACCAGACCCATGATCATGCCGACGGCGAGCAGGGTCTTGAGGACGGCGATCTGCTGGAGGCCTTCGACGTTCACACCGACGGGTTCGACGGCGGTGGTCGGGGTGACGGCGGCGATACCGTCAAGGACCCTGCGGACCTCATCGTGGTCGGAGCTGCTGGTGAGGACGTACCGCGCCCCCTCCGGTCGAGCCGTGGCGGGCAGTGCCGACGGCGGGATGAGCACATCCACTCCGTGGACCGCCGACGGGTCGTACGCGCGATAGGAGATCTGGTCGTGCGGGAGTGTGATCTCCAGGGTCTTGCCACGACCGCCCTCCGGCATGCGGAAGGGGAGGGTGTCGCCGGGGCGGGCGCCCTGACCAGTGCCCGCGTTCGGGTCACTGAGGCGCATCACCTTGCCGTCCACGCAGCCCTCCACATGCCGTACCAGCCTGGTCAGCTGGTCGCAGGTGGCGACGACGGCGCTGGCCCAGGGCTGGTCAGCGGAACCATCGGGGTCGCTCCAGGACTCCATCGTCACGGCGTGCGCGCGTACCCCCGGTACATCGGCCACTTCCTGCTGCTGTCGCAGGGTGAGCGAGGACAAGGAGATCGAGTAGTCCTGCACAGGAGCGGACGGCCGGGTGACCTGCTCCAGCTGGATGAGGACGCCCTGGGCGAGGGAGGCGGAGAAGACGAGCAGCACGAGGCCGGTGACCACCCGCATGGTGCTGCCCGGCTCGACCTCGTTGCGGCGCATCGCCAGGTTGAGGGTGAGGGACTGAGTGGTTCGCGCGAGCCGGCGGGCGAGGGCGTAGGAGATCAGGGGCAGCGTCAGCACCAGCCCCAGGCCCGTCAGGAGAATGCCTGCCGGCATCAGCAACGCGTTGAGGCCGAGGCTGTCGGCGGGGTGGTCGGTGAAGCCGGTGGCGCAGTAGCCGGCCACGATGCCGAGGCCGGTCACCAGAAGCAGGCCTGCCCACTTGGTGGGGTGCTTGGGTGCGGCGGTGCGGCGTACCGCCAGTGGATTTGCGGCGGCATCGCGTGCGCTGGCCCGGCCGACGAACCAGGCGAGGAGCGGGCAGCCGATCAGGCAGACGGCGATGGTCGTCGCGGACAGCGCGCCATCGGCCGGGTACCACCTCAGACTGGGCAGTCCGGTCCGGGTCATCACCTGATTGAGGACCCAGTATTCGCCGAGACCGAGAATCGCGCCGAACAGGGCCGCGACCACGGTTTCTGCGGCGTTGACCCGCTGCGTGCCCTTGGTGCTCAGGCCCAGCAGACGCAGGGAGGCGAGGCGGCGGTTGCGGCTGGCGGCGGAGAGCCGGGCGCAGACGGAGAGGAAGATGCCGAGGGGGAGCAGGACCAGAGATCCCAGGGCGAAGCGAATGTAGGTCAGGGTCGAGGGTTCGACGGCGGGAAAGGGTGCGTAGCTGTACCCCCAGCCCTTGAGGGCACGTCCCTCGTCGGCAATCTTGTCGCGTGTCGTGCCGATGTAGGCGAACAGCTCGTCGGGGTGGGCAAGCCCTGTCGCGCCGATCAGACCCCTCTCGTGACCTGGCAGGAGCCCCTTGACCGCGGGCTGGTCACGCAGCAGGTCCTGTACCCGGGGGGAGACGAACACCTCACCACGGCCCGGGAGTTCCTTCAGCCCAGGCGGGGCTTCGTCGGCGGGGCCGGTCCCCTTGGCGATGAACACCCGGGTGAAGGCCTTGGACCCGTACGGGTCGGTGCGCTGGAGGAGGAGGGTGGAGTCCGCGGGCCGGGCTGACGTGGTCTGCGGCTGTCGTGCGGCGGCCCGGCCGTCGTGGGCGTCGAGGATCTGCGGGATGGTGAGGACGAGGGCGAGGCAGCAGACCCCGAGGGAACCGCCGGCCGCCATGAGGAAGAAGCGGACGCGGTTGCCGCGGCCGGCACCGAAGAGCAGGCGCAGACCGAGCAGGAACTCCCTCACGCCGCCCCCCGGGGCGTGAGGACTCCGTCGGACATCGTGTAGAGGCTGTCGGCCTGCGCGGCGACGACGGGGTCATGGGTGACCAGGATGACGGCGGTGCCCTGCGAACGCGCCAGGCCGAGGAACTCCTTCAGTACGGCGGATGCGTTGGCACTGTCCAGGGACCCGGTCGGCTCGTCTGCGAACACGACGGCCGGGCGGTGGACCAGGGCCCGTGCGACGGCGACGCGCTGGCTCTGACCGCCCGACACCTGCGACGGGCGGCGCTCCCGCAGTTCGCCGAGTCCCAGTCGGGCGAGAACCTCGCTGGCGGCCGCGAGCGCGGGGCGCTTGCGCTGCCCGGCCAGGCGCAAGGGCAGGGCGGTGTTCTCCTCGATGGTCAACTCGGGGAGCAGTTCGCCGTACTGGAAGACGAAACCGAAGCGCTCACGGCGCAGCGTACTGATCTCGTCGTCGCTGAGATCGCCGAGCGTTGTTCCTGCGAACCGCACCTGCCCGCGCGCGGGAGGCAGCACTCCCGCAAGGCAGTACAGCAGCGAGGACTTCCCCGAACCGCTCTGTCCGGTGATGGCCGCCACCTCCCCTCGGGAGATCGAGAGGTGGGCGTCACTGACAGCCAGTTGCTTGCCGTAACGAAGGTCGACGCCCTCGGCCGAAAGGACTTCTGACGTACTGATGGCTTCCCCCAAAGAAGCGACCGGGCCCAGGGGGTCGACCTGGGCCCGGTGGGTGGCGGTGTGCTTTCGCTTACCGCTGGTAGTGCTTGGTGGCCGAGCAGTTGTCCGGGTTGAACGAACCCTTGTCACGGCAGACACGGATGTACGCGTCGTCGGTGTAGCGCTGCGCGCCCGCCCAGTTGGAGGCCCCCACCGGGACGGTCTTCTTCTGCTTGCCGTTGTAGCGGCTCCAGTCGTAGCCCTCGACCTTCACCTGCATGTACACGTTGTGGTCGTCACCGTGGTCGGTGTCCTGAAGCTGGCCCTTCCACTCGAAGGCGCCGTGATTCTGGCCCGCGGGGTGCCACTTGTACTGGCCGTGGTGGAACTTCGCACCGCCGGTCGAGAGCGTCGGAATGTCGTGCCACGAGGCGGCGAATGCCGTGCCCGCCCCCATGGCGAAGAGGCCAGCCGCGAGGGCGCCTACTGCCAACTTGCGTATATCTTCTCCCGTTTGTGTTCTGTTGTGTGGCTCTGCTGGTCAGGACAGAGCAGCGGTGAAAGCTACCACCGAGTAAGGGAGAGGAAACGGCAGGGGGTTCGATCTAGCCCCATCTGTCCGGCCTTTCGAGGGGCGCCCTTTGTGGAAGCTTTACCTCTTCGACGTGGTCATGGCCGTGAGTCGTGTCGGCGGTGACCAGGGATTCCGTGACGGAGTCGCCGACATCGAGGGCGTGGAGTCAGAGGGTGGAGTACGTGAACGCCGAGACGGCGCTGGTGCGCTTCTCGGCGTTCACGATGTGACGTACCGCGTGCGACGCCCTACAGCGTCTTGCCCGTCGCCGGGCCGACCAGCAGCCCGTCCTCGAAGCGGTCCACCCGGACCGTGTCGCCGTCCTTGATCTCGCCGGACAGGATCTCCTTGGCGAGCCGGTCGCCGATGGCGGACTGGACGAGCCGCCGCAGCGGCCGGGCGCCGTACGCCGGGTCCATGCCCTCCTCCGCGAGCCAGGCCAGCGCCCCGGGCGTGATGTCCAGGGCGAGGCGCCGTTCGGCGAGCCGCTTGGCCAGGCGGTCCAGCTGGAGCTTCGCGATGCGCTCCAGCTCGGGCTTGGTCAGCGCGGCGAAGACGACCAGGTCGTCCAGGCGGTTGAGGAACTCCGGCTTGAAGGAGGTCCGCACCACCTCCAGGACCTGCTCCTTCTTCTCCTGCTCGCTGGTCACCGGGTCGACCAGGTACTGGCTGCCCAGGTTCGACGTCAGCACCAGGATGGTGTTGCGGAAGTCGACCGTACGGCCCTGCCCGTCGGTCAGGCGCCCGTCGTCCAGCACCTGGAGCAGGATGTCGAAGACCTCCGGGTGGGCCTTCTCCACCTCGTCCAGCAGGACGACGGAGTACGGCCGCCTGCGCACGGCCTCCGTGAGCTGGCCGCCCTCCTCGTAGCCGACGTATCCGGGCGGGGCGCCGACCAGCCGGGCCACGCTGTGCTTCTCGCTGTACTCCGACATGTCGATGCGGACCATCGCCCGCTCGTCGTCGAAGAGGAAGTCGGCGAGGGCCTTGGCCAGTTCGGTCTTGCCGACACCGGTCGGGCCGAGGAAGAGGAACGAGCCGGTGGGCCGGTCGGGGTCGGCGATCCCGGCGCGGCTGCGGCGTACGGCGTCGGACACCGCGCGCACGGCCTCGGTCTGGCCGATGAGCCGCTTGCCGATCTCGTCCTCCATGCGCAGCAGCTTCTGCGTCTCGCCCTCCAGCAGACGCCCGGCCGGGATGCCGGTCCAGGAGGCGACGACGTCGGCGATGTCGTCGGAGCCGACCTCCTCCTTGACCATGGTGTCCTTCGCGACCTCCTCCTCGGCCTCGGAGGCGGCCTCCAGTTCCTTCTCCAGGGCGGGGATCTCGCCGTAGAGGAGCTTGGAGGCGGTGTCGAAGTCGCCGTCGCGCTGGGCGCGTTCGGCCTGGCCGCGGATCTCGTCGAGGCGTTCCTTCAGTTCACCGACGCGGTTGAGGGACTGCTTCTCCTTCTCCCAGCGGGCGGTGAGGCCGCGCAGCTCCTCCTCCTTGTCGGCGAGGTCGCGGCGCAGCTTCTCCAGGCGCTCGCGGGAGGCGGCGTCGGTCTCCTTGCCGATCGCCAGCTCCTCCATCTTCAACCGGTCGACGGCGCGCTGGAGTTCGTCGATCTCGACGGGGGAGGAGTCGATCTCCATGCGGAGGCGGGAGGCCGCCTCGTCCACGAGGTCGATGGCCTTGTCGGGCAGGAAGCGGGAGGTGATGTACCGGTCGGAGAGCGACGCGGCGGCGACGAGCGCGCTGTCGGCGATCTGCACCTTGTGGTGGGCCTCGTAGCGGCCCTTCAGCCCGCGCAGGATCGCGATGGAGTCCTCGACGGTCGGCTCGGCGACCAGCACCTGCTGGAAGCGCCGCTCCAGGGCGGGGTCCTTCTCGATCCGCTCGCGGTACTCGTCGAGCGTGGTGGCACCGACCATGCGCAGCTCGCCGCGGGCCAGCATGGGCTTCAGCATGTTCCCGGCGTCCATGGCGGAGTCGCCGCCGGCGCCGGCGCCGACGACGGTGTGCAGCTCGTCGATGAAGGTGATGATCTGCCCGTCGGAGTCCTTGATCTCGGCGAGGACGGTCTTCAGCCGCTCCTCGAATTCGCCCCGGTACTTGGCGCCCGCGACCATCGCGCCCAGGTCGAGCGCGACGAGCCGCTTGTCCTTCAGCGACTCGGGCACGTCGCCCTTGACGATCCGCTGGGCGAGCCCTTCGACGACGGCGGTCTTGCCGACGCCGGGCTCACCGATCAGCACGGGGTTGTTCTTGGTCCGCCGGGACAGCACCTGCACCACGCGCCGGATCTCCTGGTCCCGCCCGATGACGGGGTCGAGCTTTCCTTCGCGCGCGGCGGCGGTGAAGTCGGTGCCGAACTTCTCCAGCGCCTTGTACTGCCCCTCGGGGTCGGCCGTGGTCACGCGTCGCTGACCTCGTGTCTTCTGGAAGGCGGCTTGGAGTTTCCTGGCGTCGGCCCCCTGCTGGGACAGCACCTCGCCGGACGCGCCGCCCTTCGCGGCGAGGGCGATGAGGAGGTGTTCGGTGGAGAGGTACTCGTCGCCCAGGTCCTTGGCGCGGGCCTGCGCGTCGGCGACGACGGCCAGCATCTCGCGGTTGGGCTGGGGCGGCGCTACGGTCGACCCGGTCACGCTCGGCAGCCCGGCGAGCACGCGCTCGGCTCCGGAGCGTACGGCGGCCTGGTCGGCGTCGACCGCGGCGAGCAGGTCGGTGATGTTCTCGTTGTCCTGTCCCTGGAGCAGGGCGAGCAGCAGATGGGCCGGGGTGAGGTCGGCGTGCCCCTCGGTCACGGCCCGGTTGCTGGCAGCGTTGATCGCGTCCCGGCTCCGGTTGGTCAGCTCGGCGTCCACGTTCGCGTTCTCCTCCTTGCACTGACCCGAACGGCTTGCACAAAGTTGAGTCTAGTGCACTCAAGGACGGTTCCGGGAGGCTCGGAGGGTCTAAGTTCCGGGGCATGGCGACCAAGTACTCCGTGGACCCGGGCGCTCCCGACCCGTCGTATCTCGGCTTCTGGCGGGAGCGGCACCTGTGCACCCTGACGACTCCCCGCCCGGACGGCACTCCGCATCTGGTACCCGTCGGGGTGACATACGATCCCGAGGCCCGTCTGGCTCGAGTGATCACGAACCGGGCGAGCGCGAAGGTGCGGTACGTGCGGGCCGCCGGCGAGCAGGGGGCGGCCGTCGCCGTCTGCCAGCTGGAGGGCCGCCGCTGGGCGACACTGGAGGGCCGGGCCTTCGTGAGCGAGGAGCCGGACCGGGTCGCCGAGGCGGTGCGGCGCTACGCGGAGCGCTACGGCAGGACGCCGTCGCCGAATCCGGCGCGCGTGGTGATTGAGATCCACCTGACCAGGGCGATGGGCCGAGGTTGACCGAAGTGAAAATCCACACCGGTGATCGACTGGATCCGGCCACCACCGGATGGAGCCGATACCCGGAAATGTCCCCGAAAACTGCAGCGGCGACACCCGGTTGAGATAAACGTTTCGCCCCAGCCGGGGGAAGCCACAGAGCGATCTGTTACGACGGGGGGAAAGAGGCA
>NZ_JBEXSH010000069.1:0-18657 GCF_040613555.1 Streptomyces sp. NPDC006265 | reverse complement strand
GCCCTGGCCGACCGGCTCGCCCCGGACGCGGTGGTCGTGGAGGAGACCCCGTCCAGTAGGCCGGACCTGCACGCGCTGCTGCCCGCCCGCGCGCCGTTCGGCTTCCTCAGCGCCGCCATGGGGGGCCTCGGCTTCGCGATGCCGGCCGCGATCGGCGTACGGATGGCGGATCCCGGGCGGCCGGTGGTGGCCGTCATCGGCGACGGGTCGTCGCTGTACTCGGTCCAGGCGCTGTGGAGTGCCGCGTACTACGGCACCGGCGTGCTGTTCGTCATCCTGGCCAACGGCCGATACGCGATCATGGACCGCCTCTCCGAACGCGCGGGCTCGGCCGCCCCCGCCTGGCCGGCGTTCGGCGAGTTGAGCGTGTCGGGACTGGCGCGCGGGCTGGGCTGCCCGGCCGAGCGGATCGACAGCCACGCCGCCCTGCTGTCCGTACTCGACAAGGTGCTGCCGGACCTCGCCGGGCGGCAGAAGCCGCTGGTGCTCGAAGTGGCCGTCGAGGCCGATCCCGAATTCCGTTCGTAGGAGACAGAGACATGATGAAGGTCGTCATCATCGGGGGCGCGGGCGGCATCGGTTCGTCCGCCGCGTTCAACCTGCTGTCCGCGCAGGGCACGTACGAGATCGTCCTGGTCGACACCAGGCCCTACATGATCACCAGCCATGTGATGGACCAGGAGAACGCGCTCGCGCTCGGCGCGACGCCCGACACCGTTCGCGGCGGCACGCCCGAGGACACGCTCGACGCGGACGTCGTCGTGCTCAGCGCCGCCGTACCGCTGCGGCTGAACTCCTCACGGTCCGTCTTTCTCGCCGACAACGCGGCGATCGTCGGTCAGTGCTTGCGGCCCTTGAAGGATTCCGGCTTCGGCGGTGTCGTACTGATGCTGACCAACCCCGTGGACGCGCTCATGACCTGGGTGCACCGGCGGGGCTGGCTGCCTCGGCACCGGCTGATCGGCTACACGCTCAACGACAGCCTGCGCCTGCGCACCGGTATCGCGTATGCCCTGGGCGTCCACCCCAGGAACGTCGACGCCTGGATGATCGGCGAGCACGGCGAGGGCCAGGTCCCGCTCTACAGCCGGATCACCGTCGGCGGCGAGCCCGTCGTCCTCACCACCGAAGAGCGGGCAGCAGCCGAGGAGTACGCCGACAACTGGTACGCCCGGCATGTGGCGCTCGACTCGGGCCGTACCTCCACCTGGACCACTGGCCTGGGCACCGCGCGGCTGATCGAAGCCATTGCGACCGACAGCGGGACCGTCCTGCCCGCGTCGGTTGTCCTGGACGGTGAGTACGGAGTGCACGGGGCGAGTCTCGGTGTGCCCGTGGAGCTGGGCCGCGATGGGGTGCGCCGGGTCGTCGAGTGGGACCTCACGCCCGGCGAACTGCACGGCATGCAGCAGGCGGCCGTGCGCGTGCAGGCCGCCGTGGCCGACATGGACGACGTGTCCGCCGCCCGCTGAACGACCCCCTTTCGGACTCGAAGCAACTCGCACCGACTCGCACCGACTCATTGAGGAGTCGCGGTGACCGACCGGATGTGCCTGCTCGCCCCGCCTTCCATCGCAAGGCCCGGCCACATCCACACCGCCTACGGCCGGACGCCCGGCGGCGAATTTCCCGCCGTTGAGAAGGCCACAGGCAAGGAACTCGCCACCGTGGGGCGGGCGTCGGTGCAAGACGTAGGCGTGTCCGCCCACCGTGCCCGGGCCGCGCAGCACGAATGGGCCGCCGTGTCGTACGAGCGGCGAGCCGCCGTGGGGCTGCGCGTGCGGCGCGGGCATGTCCCAAACAGGCAATCCACGATGTCTCCCGAGGGAAAGACATGTCCTCGGCTATCGGGATTCACTGTCGGCCACCCCGACGAAACGGAGCCGAAACATGTCCGAGCAAGCCAGGTCCGAATTCTGGAAGGGCCTCAAGCCGATCACGAATTCGGTCAAGCCGGACGCGCAGCCGGAGGTCTATCTGTCCCAGGTGGCCACCGACGACGACCGGTATTACGCACCACTCAGCGAGACCGTCGGATCGCGCCCGCTGTGGATCAACGTCAAGGACAACTCCTGGGCAGACATCCTGTACGCCAAGGAGGCCGGACTCGTCAACCGGCACTACCACCCGCATGAGGTGTTCGCCTACACGATCTCCGGCAAGTGGGGTTACCTGGAGCGGCCCTGGACCGCGCAGGCCGGTGACTTCATCTACGAGGCGCCGGGCGAGGGACACACATTGGTGGCCTACGAGAGCGACGAGCCGATGAAGGCGTTCTTCATCGTCAAGGGGCCGTTGATCTGGCTGGACGAGAACGGCGAAACCGTCGGCTACTTCGACGTGCACGACTACATCGAGCTGTGCCGCAACCACTACGAGAAGGTCGGCATCGGCGCCGACTACGTCAACTCGCTCTTCCGGTGACCCGGGTCCGTCCCCTCAACCGAGGTTCCCATGCCACATAGCTGTACCCGTGTCCGTGTCCGTGTTCGGCCCGGCGCAAAATCGCCCTCGGCCATCGACAGTGATCCAGGCCGCTATGAGAACCGGCTGTTGCCTCTCCTCGCCCCGTTCATCAGCAAGGAAATCCACCTGATGACCGGATTCCTCGGTCTGCTCATCGCCCGGGCCCTGGTGGGTGTGGCGGAGGGTGGCGTACTGCCGCTGGCACGGTCCCTGATGGTGGAGGCGTCCCGGGAGAACCGTCGCGGTCTCCACATGGGGCTGCTCCAGGGCTCGGTCGGCCAAGCGGTCGAAGGAGAGCGCAGTCCGGTAGGGGGCACCGTATGAAGGCCGCTGTCTGGTACGGAGCCAGGGACGTCCGCATCGCCGAGGTGGACGTCCCCGAACCCCAGCCCGGCGAGGTGCTCGTCGAGGTGGCCTACTGCGGCATATGCGGCAGCGACCTGCACGAGTACGCCGACGGGCCGCACGCCATCCCGGTCGCCGAGCCGCATCCGGCCTCCGGTGCCACAGCTCCGCTCGTCCTCGGCCACGAGTTCTGCGGGACGGTGGCGGCCCTCGGGCCGTCGGTGACCGGTCTGGCCATCGGCGACCGAGTGGCCATCGAGCCGAACTACCGGTGCGGGACCTGCCCACGGTGCCGGGCCGGCGAGTACAACATCTGCCGGCACTTCGGGTTCGCCGGGCTGATGGGGAACGGCGGCATGGCCGAGTACGCCGCCATCCCCGCCTACATGGCGCACCGCCTCCCCGAGACCGTGTCGCTGGAGCAGGCCACGCTCTTCGAACCGGCCTCGGTCGCCCTGCACGCACTGCGACGCGCCGGGACCACACCGGAGACAGTGGCCGTCGTCGGCCTGGGACCGATCGGCCTGCTCACCGTCCTGCTCGCCGGGGCACGTGGGGTGCGGCGGGTCCTCGCCGTCGATGTGTCCCCGGCCCGCCTGGAACTCGCGGCCGGCCTGGGCGCCACCGACCTGATCGACGCCGGCCGAGAAGGAGACGCCGGGGAGCGGATCCATGAGCTGACCGGCGGAGAGGGCGTCGATGCCGCGTTCGAGGTGGTCGGATCCGAGACCGCCCTGCGCACCTGCCTGGCCGCGACCCGGCGCGGCGGTCGGATCGTCCTCGTCGGCCTGGCCCAGGAGGTGTCCCTGGACGCCTTCGCACTGGTCAACAACGAGCAGTCGATCATCGCCAGCGTCGGCTACCGCGACACCTATCCGGAACTCATCCGGCTCGTGGCGGAACAGCACCTGGACCTGACACCGGTCGTCACCTCGACCATCGTCCTCGACGACCTCGTCTCCCATGGATTCGAGGCGCTGCTGGGCGGCCCGGGAAACCAGGTCAAGATCCTCGTCGACCCAGCGGCACACCGTACCGGGGCACCAGTGCCCCACCCACCCGCCGACCGAACGGAAAGACAAAGATGACCACCGGACTCACCCCCGACCTTCTCGCCGGCCAGTGCGTCCTGGTGACCGGAGGCACCTCGGGCATCGGCGCGGCCACCGCCGACCTGCTCGCCGAACTCGGAGCCGAGGTGCACGCCCTCGGACTGCCGCCGGCCGGCGCCGACGAGCTGCCCCGCCACAAGCGAGTCGACATCATGGAGCAGGACGTCACGGACCGGGACGGCCTCGTAGGCCGGATCGAGGCTTACGACCGCATCGACCACCTCGTCGCCTGCGCCGGGCTCAGCCGCGACCGCGACGAATACGACCTTGGATGGTGGGACCAGGTGCTGGAGGTCAACCTCACCTCGGCCATGGTCGCGTGCCAGGCGACACGCCCGCTGCTCGCCCGCCAGGGCGGCAGCATCGTCACCGTCTCGTCGATGTTCGGTTTCTTCGGCAGCCGAGACCGGCCGGCCTACAGCGCCAGCAAGGGCGGCGTCTCCCAGCTGACCCGGTCCCTGGCCGCCGAGTACGCCGCGGACGGCATCCGTGTGAACGCGGTGGCACCGGGCTTCGTCACCACTCCGCTCGCCCGCGGTCTGCTCGACGACCCTGACGCCGCGCAAGCGGTGCTCGCGCGAGTCCCGCTCGGACGGTTCGGCCGGCCGCGGGAGATCGCGTCAGTGATCGCCTTCCTTTGCTCGCCCGCCGCCTCCTATGTCAACGGCGCGGTCCTCCCGGTCGACGGCGGCTACCTGACCGTCTGAACCGTCCGGTACCCCGGAGCACGGCGCGCCCTGTCTGGACCGCTTTCGCCCGGCCGCACTGGTTCGAGGGCGGGGCTTCCGGCTGCGACCCGTGACGCCGGTGCGGCACCGGAGTACGCTCAAGGCCGACGAGAGAGGCAGGCGCCGCCGACGGCCTGAGGTCAGAGGAGGCGGCACGGCCCGGTTCGCTCACTCTCCTGCCGGTGGCTGTACTCCGGAAAGGAGACTCAGGTGACCGTACCCATCGTCTCCCGCGTGTCCACGCAGTCGGTCGATCCGGCGGACCGGATCGATTTCTGGGAGGAATACAACCGACGGGCCCTGGTGGGCTTGACCTGCTCTTCCTACTCGGAGCAGGGTCTGCTGGCCACGGAGACGAACATCGAGCTGGGTGATCTGCGACTGGCCGAGATCTCCGGCAACGAGCACGTCATCGAGCGGACTCCGCGGACGTGCCAGGCGCTCCCGAAGGACTCCGTCTTCGTCTCGTTGCTGACAGCGGGCCGCGGGGTGTTCTTCCACGAGGGCGGCTGCCACACCCTGCAGACGGGCGACCTGATCATCTATGACACGCGCCGGTCGTACCTGTTCGGGTTTCCCACCCCGATGCGCCAGCTGTTGGTGGACATCCCCCGCGAGGTGTTCGCCACGCGGTGCGCCTCCGGCGACGTGTCGGCGCCGATGCTGTTCGGCAGGGGGTCGGCGGCCGAGGGTGCGCTGGCTTCCGCGCTGGGGGCGGTACTGGCCGGCTGGGTCACGGGGCAGGAGAGCGATGACTCGATCGGCACCCAGGACACTGTGCTGGACCTCGTCCGTACGCTGGCCGCACCGAGGCTGGACGGTGGTTCCGCGCCGCCTGCCGCACTCTCCCAGCTGGCCGTGGCAAAGGACTACATAGACCGGCACCTGGCCGAGCCCGGGCTGAGCGCAGGGCGGGTCGCCGAGGCGATCGGAGTGTCGGCCCGGCACCTCAGCCGTATCTTCCAGCCGACCGGGGTGAGCCCCTCCCGCCACATTCTCGAACAGCGGCTGGACAAGGCCCGGCAGGCGCTCGCCGATCCCGGCTCACGCCATCTGACGATCGCCGATGTCGCCCATCGTTGGGGCTTCGCCAGCCAGGCTCACTTCACCCGCGTCTTTCGGAGCCATTTCGGACAGACTCCTGGCAAGACGCGCCCGTTCCTCATGTGAAGGTGGTGGCCGCAGCGCCTTCGGCGCCGTCCAGCCGGACCGCCGGACTCCTGGTCGTCACAGACCGGCACGCCTGCCTCCGCCATGGCGCCCCGCCCCCGGACCGGGCCGCCGAACAGCAGCAGGTTCGTGGTGATGCCGGCGTGGTACAGGGGGGGCGCGATCGATGGCCTCATTGAGGCGGAGTTGAGGCCGTGCCCTAGTTGATCATGGATTCATGATCGGCAGGACAAATGCGGGACGCAGGTCACGCGGCGCGTGAACTTCCCTCCGCAGGTGGTGTGCGCGACGGGTTGGGCGGCCGATTCGGGACGCTGGCAGGACGTCGGGGCTTTCTTGGCCGTTCCTCGCGAGCGGCCGGGTGCAGGGAAGACGTGAGATCCCCCGCCGGGTGACCGCCGGTCCGGTAGGCATCGGCGGTGGATGAGCAGCGAACCCCGACGAGCGTGCGTGACGCCGCACCTGACGCGCTATTGAGGGGAAGCGCTTCGACGCGCGGCCTTTCGCGCTCGATCGAGTTTCCATGCGGATCAGCCCGTTCTCTCCGTCGCCAGGTTGCGCTACGCTCCCGCAACGTGTCGAAGCGCTTCGACGTCGGACGCCTTCGGCCTGAGGGAAGGCCTTTCGACTCAATGGAGAGCTCTGTGCCGAGTTCAGCCGGTTTCACTCGCCGCCAGGCCATGACGACCTCCGCGGCCCTCGCCGTCGCCGCGTTGTCCATCCCATCGGCCGCCCAGGCCGCTGCCCGGTCCACTGGTTCCGCCGCGTCGGCGTCCGCGCTGGACGTAGTCGCGGACATGCAGCCCGGCTGGAATCTGGGCAACAGCTTCGAGGCCATCGGCGCCGACGAGACGGCATGGGGCAACCCGCGGGTGACCCAGGCGTTCTTCCGCAGGCTGAAGGCGCAGGGCTTCAGGAGCATCCGTATCCCGGTGACCTGGGGCCAGCACGAGGGCCCGGCTCCGAGCTACACCCTCGACCCGGTGTTCCTGGCCAGGACCAAGCAGGTGGTCGACTGGGCCTTGGCCGATGGTTTCTACGTTCTGATCAACATGCACGGCGACGCGTGGCAGTGGGTGCTGAACATGCCGACCCAGCATGACGCGGTTCTGGCCCAGTACACGGCCACCTGGCAGCAGATCGCGGACACCTTCCGGGACGAGTCGCGCCGACTGCTTTTCGAGAGCGTCAACGAGCCTTTCTTCACCGGCAGTTCCGGCGACGAGCAGAACGCCGTTCTGATGAACGAGCTCAACACGACCTTCCACTCCGTTGTACGCGCGACCGGCGGAGGCAATGCCGACCGGCTGCTTGTCATGCCGACCCTCGGGGACACCCCGGATCAGGCCAAGATCGACAGCCTGGTCACCACCTTCACCGCGCTCGGCGACCCGAATCTCGTGGCCTCGGTCCACTACTACAGTTTCTGGCCCTTCAGCGTGAACCTCGCCGGCTACACGACCTTCAACGCGGCCACCCAGCAGGACCTGACCGACACGTTCGACCTGGTGCACAAGGCCTTCGTGGCCAACGGGATCCCGGCCGTCATCGGTGAATACGGGCTGCTCGGCTGGGACTCCGGCCCAGGCACGGTCGAAGAGGGTGAGACGCTCAAGTACCTCGAGTATCTCGGCTACTACGCGCGGTACCGGGGCTTGACCACGATGCTGTGGGACAACGGCAGTCGCTTCAACCGCCGCACCATGCAATGGAACGACCCGAGCCTCTACGCGCAGATACGTTCCAGTTGGAGCGGTCGCTCCGGCACCGCGTCCACCGATCAGCTCTTCGTGCTCAAGGGCAGGGCCCCGACGGACGCGACGATCACGCTGAACGTCAACGGCACCCGGCTGACGAAGATCGATGTCGGCACCCGTCACCTGATCCGGGGCGTGGACTACACCGTCAGCGGCAGCACGCTGACGATCGCAGCGGCGACGCTCAGCCGGCTGACCGCGTCCCAGGAGCATGGCACGAATGCCGTTCTCTCCCTCCGGTTCACGGACGGAATTCCTTGGGCCATCAACGTCATCACCTATGACAAGCCGGTGCTGACGAGCGCGACGGGTACGACGACCTCGCTGGTGATACCCACCGCGTTCAACGGGGACAAGTTGGCGACCATGGAAGCCGTCTACGTCGACGGCACCGCCGCCGGTCCGCAGTCCTGGACGACGTACCAGCAGTTCAATGTGGCCTTCACGCCGGACTACACCGCAGGCACGATCACCTTGCCGACCGCGTTCTTCGACGGTGTCACCGACGGCGCCGCCGTGACCCTCACCTTCCACTTCTGGAGCGGAACGCTCTTGACGTACACGCTGACCAGGTCCGGCACCGCGGTCGCGGGCACATCCGCCTGAAAACGGGTCTATCGGGAATTAGGCGATATTCAGGTGGCGAGTCCGGCGAGTTTAGTGACAGGTGACCTGGGTGGCATCGGGGTTCGGACCAGCCTGGGCAGCACACGCCCGGCGGCCCGGGCTGCGGGGATTGTCCTCACCGTGCTCGGCGGCCTGTAGCCAGGCGACCTCCCGGGCGCAGGCACGAGCCGAGCGCAGCGACGCCAGTGCCTCCTCGTCAACGTCGGCGAGCAGCCGCCAGGCTGTCGGTGTCGAGGCGATGGGGCCGAACAACCCTGCCTGATCCCGCAGTACGGCGATTCGGCCCGGATCATGCCCGGTCCGCGGGGCCGAAGCCGTCTGAGGGCGGCGGATTACGCGACGCTCAGCCCGGTGGCATCAGCAAGATCGGCGAGCGACCGTGGCCCAACATGCCCCAGCCCCGAACCATCGGCAGCGGCCTGGACCTTGGGACGCAACCCGATAGCCCGCGCGCAGAAAGTACCCTCCGCCTGGAGCGTGGACATCATCGGCGCCGTGGTCGCCTCAGCGCATTCCGCGGCCGCGCGCTCGAGCCGGTCGAGCCGATCCAGCTTCGAGCAGGTCAGCATCATCGCGGCTCGGGCCGCGATCTCGGGTTCGAGAGCGGCGCAACCGAGAGATGCCATGAAGGGTGTCGTGGCTCACCCCGTGCGCCACCGCGCGTCGCCGCGGACACAGCGCTTCTCGTCCTCCGCGCGGATCCCTCGCGGGCAGGTTGGCGCCCCGGTCCACCAGAGATAACCAGCCGTCAGCGGTCAGGCGAGTGCGCCTTGGGCGATCTCCTCGTTGTCATGGAGATGGTGGAGAACCGCGGCCGTCACCGCGTCGGGATCGCGCGTGCAGAAGACCTCGAGCAACTCGCCGTGGGCGTGCCCGCGACGTGAGTGCTCCGTGGGCTCGGCGTCTCGGGCGCTGAAGGCCAGCCGGATGTACCGTTCGGCAGCCCGCCAGAGCGTCTCCAACGTGGTGACATCCCAGTTTGTCGCGGCAGGCGCGAGGAGGGCGAGGTGAAAGTTGTGGTGGGCGTCGTAGACCTCGTCGACACCGAGGCGGGGGTCCGCGAAGGTTCTGACGACTTCGCCGAGTCGGGCGAGTTCGGCGTCCTCGATGATGAGGCACGACCGAGCGGCGATCTCGGGCTCCAGCTGCCTGCGGAGCCGGTAGATGCCGTGCAGGTCCTCGTGGCTGAGCGGGGCTACGTAGGAGCTTCGTCCCTGCTCGTTGACGACGAGCCCCTGCCCCTCGAGGCGTCGTAGTGCCTCGCGCACCGGGATGACGCTGACACCGAGATTTGCGGCGAGCGTGCGGAGGGAGAACTCCTCTCCGGGCTTGAGATCTCCCGCCAGGATCGAGCGCCTGATCTCGGCCGTCACCGTCTCGGCCAGGGATGCGCGCGACACCTGGCGTACTCCCAGTCCCTCAGGGGTGCTGCTCATCGCCCTCCAATCCCCGGTGGCTGTTATATCAGTTCACATCTCCCGGATGCGCTGATGAAAATCCCTGAAACCAGTCGTGCACACCTCTTGCTGTTATAACAGATAACAGCCTAGCGTGGCGGTCGTCACAGCCATCAAGAGCCGCAGGAGCAGGGCCATGACCACCACCGACACACCGAAGCTGACCGCCCAGGAGATCGTGGAGCGCAACCTGCGCGTCGTCGCTTCCCACTTCCACAACGAGAACCCGAAGGACATCGACAAGGCCATCGACCTGTACGGCGACACGATCGTCTGGGAGGTTCCGGCTCGTGGCGTCCTGCTCCGCGACAAGGGCCAGGTCCGGGAGGCCTACCTGAAGATCTTCGACTCCTACCAGATCCACAAGATGACCGCGGTCCGTCGCTTCGGAGCGGGGAACTTCGTCACCGACGACAGCATCGCCGAGTTGACGCTGGTGGGTGACGTGGCGAACAACGTCCCGAACTGCCCGTTCCCGGCCGGGACCGAGGTCAGCATGCGCATCGTGCACATCTTCGAACTCGACGACGACGGAAAGATCATCCGCGAGAACGGCTACGAGCTGTGGCGCCGCCTCGATGGACCGATCCACGACGACATCCCGTCCGACGCCCACGTCGAGACGTTCTGAGCCTCTCGTGACCACGCTGGTCGTGGGCGCCACCGGTCGACTGGGTCCCCACCTCGTCAAAGCCGTCGACGCGGCCGGACGCCCAGTGAGCGCTCTGGTTCGCGACCCGGTACGAGCTGCGGGCATTCTCCCGAGCGCGGCCCGGATCGTCGTAGGAGACTTCACCAGGCCGGACACGCTGGACCGGGCGCTGGAAGGCATCGAGGCAATCGTCCTGTTGACACCGCACGGGCCCAGCATGGCGGACGTGCAGATCGACCTGGTTGCGCGAGCGGCTGACGCCGGCGTGCGGGTCGTGAAGATCTCCGGGACCAGCACCGGGATCCGTCCCGACGGCCCGGAGGCATGCCGCCGGCACTGGGAGGTTGAGCGGGCTGTCATCGGCTCCGGCGCCAGGCATGTCATCTTGCGACCCAACGCGTTCATGCAGGGACTCGTCGCCGGGGTGATCGCGACAGCCGCGCGTTCGGGCGTCGTGAACGACCCGATCTCGAAGAAGGGGATCAGCGCGGTCGACTGCCGTGACATTGCCGACGTGACGGCCGCAGTTCTCGCGAACCCCGCGTACGACGGCAGGACGTTGACGCTGACCGGGCCGGAGTCGGTGACCTTCGCCGGTCTCGCCGCCTGTCTCCGCGCTTGTGGAACGCGGGCAGAGGTGAGGACGAGTTCCCCTCCCGAGGCTGCCGCCGCCGCTCGAGCTCACGGGGTCACTGCCTGGGAGGCGCGTCATCTCGAGGAGATGCTGACGCTCTTCGCGAACGGCGGGGCGGACTTCGTCACCGCCGACGTCGAGGAGACGACCGGTCATCCGCCCAGGAGTGTGCGTGCGTTCATCGAGGAGAACGTCCCCGCCCGTTGATCGCCACCCGCTGACCAGCTCCTCCGACCATCGCGGCCGCCGCATTCGGCTGCGCTGAACCTTGCCCGAGGAGGGCACCCTCATGCGATACATCAACTACGCGGGCCGCGCCGCCCTGGCCGTCGCGGACGGTTACGTCGATCTCGAAAGAGCCTCTCGTGGCCGGTTCCCTTCCGAGCCGATGGCGGTGTACGCCAGGTGGACCGAGTTCACCACCTGGGCAGGAGCCTGGCTCGACGCACCCGACGCCAGCCTCGTCCAGCCTCTGGTGAGCGAGCGCATCGGCCCTCCCGTGCCCCTGCCGAACCAGATCCTGGCTGTCGGCGTCAACTATCGCGGCCACGCCGAGGAAGCCGGGATCGCGCTGCCCGCGGAGCCCATGGTCTTCACGAAGTTCCCCAGCGCGATCACCGGACCCTTCGGCTCCATCTGTCTCCCTCCGGGATCTGTCGACTTCGAGGCGGAGCTGGTGGTCGTCATCGGCACCGGCGGACGCCACATCAACGCCGAGACGGCGTGGAACCACGTGGCCGGCCTGACCGTCGGCCAGGACCTCTCGGAGCGCGAGACTCAGCTACGACCTCCGGCGCCGAACCAGTTCAGCCTCGGGAAGTCCTTTGCCGGGTTCGCGCCCATCGGACCGCACCTGGTGACGATCGACGAGTTCGCCAATCCGAACGACCTCCAGATCGGCTGTTCCCTCAACGGCCAGGAGATGCAGAAGGCCCGCACCGGCGACTTCGTCTTCAGCGTTCCCGAGCTCCTCGAGTCCCTCTCCACGGTCGTCGAGCTGCGCCCCGGAGACCTGGTCTTCACCGGCACCCCCGCGGGCGTCGGCTGGACCAGGGACCCCAAGCAGCTGATCTCTGCCGGTGACGAGCTCACCACCTACATCGAGGGCATCGGCCTCATGCGGCACACCTTCACGGCCGGCACCACCACCGCATCGGAATGAAAGGCAGCCGGAAAATGACCGACATCCAGGTTCCCGTCCTCGTCGTCGGAGGAGGCGGCTGCGGGCTGTCCTCGTCGATCTTCCTGTCCAACCTCGGCGTCGAGCACCTGCTCATAGAGCGACACGACTCCACGTCGATCCTGCCCAAGGCGCACTACCTCAACCAGCGCACCATGGAAGCCTTCCGCCAGCACGGGGTGGCCGACGCCATCACGGCCGTCGGCGCCCCGATCGAAAAGTTCGGCAAGGTCCGCTGGACCACCTCGATGGGCGGGGAGGGGCCACTCGACCGCAAGCTCATCCACGAGATGGACGCCTTCGGCGGCGGTTCTCTCCGGCAGCGTTACGAGGCCGACAGCCCCGTCATGTCCAGCAACTACCCCCAGCTCCGCCTCGAGCCCCTGCTCCGTGCCGAGGCCGAGCAGCGCGCCCCCGGCCGGATTCGTTACCACCACGAGCTGCTCGACTGGCAACAGGCTCCTGATGGCGTCACCGCCACCGTGCGCAACCACGACACCGACGAGACCTTCAGCGTGCGAGCCCGCTACGTCATCGCCGCCGACGGCGGTCGCACCATCGGCCCTCGTCTCGGGGTGGAGATGGCCGGCCCGACGGACATGGTCGACATGGTCAGCACCCACTTCTCCTGCGACCTCTCCGACTACTGGGACGATGGCACCCTGATCAACTGGTTCCTCAACCCGGAGGGCGCCGACTCGTGGGGCTCCGGCGTAGTGGTGCAGATGGGTCCCACCTGGGGCAAGGACTCCGAGGAGTTCGTGCTGCACTTCGCCTTCCGCACCGACGACGACGAACGGTTCAACGAGGAAGCGATCGTCCCGCGGATGAAGGAGATGCTGAAGCTCCCTCACATCGAGCCGAAGGTGCACAAGGTCAGCCACTGGATCCTCGAACGGGTGGTGGCCCAGCAGTGGCGTTACGGCGACATCTTCCTGGCCGGGGACGCCGCACACCGCCAGCCGCCCACCAGCGGGCTCGGTCTCAACACCGGCATCCAGGACGCCTACAACCTCACCTGGAAGCTGGCCAAGGTGCTTTCGGGGGAGGCCGGCGAGGACCTCCTGAACAGCTACGAGGCGGAGCGCCTCCCCGTCAGCACAGACGGAGCCGACTGGGCGCTGCTCGCCTTCATGAACCACGGCGTCATCGACGCCGGGATCGGACTGGCCCCCGGCGCGCCCGTCGAGGTCAACGTGGCGGCATTCGAGGCACTGTTCTCCGACAGCCGACTCGGCCGCGCCCTGCGTGCTCGCGCGGAGGTCGCGATCGGGACGCAGACGTGGGAGTTCCAGGCCCACGATGTCGAGATCGGCTTCACCTACGAGGGCGGTGCCGTCGTCGACGACGGGTCCGACCCGATCGCCCGCGACGACATGGGCCGCGCCTACCAGCCCTCCACGCGTCCGGGGCACCGGCTTCCACACGCCTGGCTCCAGCGGGGCTCGGAGCGGATCTCGACCCATGACCTGGCAACCCCCGGTGCCCTCGTGCTCATCACGGACACCGCCGGGGCTGTGTGGGCAGAAGCCGCCGCGGCCGTGAAGGACAAGCTGGGGGTCGAGATCGGCGTGATCTCCATCGGCGAGACCATCACCGATCCTGACGGCGTCTGGGCCGAAGTCAGCGGACTTGACGCAGGCGGCGCCGTCCTCGTCCGGCCCGACAACCACATCGGCTGGCGCAGTGCAGCACCATCGGCCGCCCCGGTGGAGGACCTGCTCGGCGCCGTTACCCGGCTCCTGCACCGCTGAGCCCGATCAACGCGAGCGGGCCCGCGAGGCGGGCCCGCACCCAGCTGCACCAGCGAGGAACACATGAGTGTCACATCAGAGGAACCCTGGGCCACCGCCGTGCAACAGCCGACCACAGCAACGCTGGAGTCGGTACGGGATCGCGTGCTCTGGCTGGCCACGGCCATCGTGGACCACGCCAATCGGGTACGCCCCAATCCCTCCGGCCTCAAGGTAGGAGGACACCAGGCCTCGAGTGCCTCGATGGTCTCGATCATGACGAGCCTCTGGTTCGAACACCTGCGGCCCGGCGACCGGGTGTCGGTGAAGCCGCACGCCTCCCCCGTCCTGCACGCGATCAACTACCTGCTCGGCGACCTGGACGCCGGCTACCTCACGACTCTGCGCGCCTTCGGCGGCCTGCAGAGCTACCCCAGCCGGTCCAAGGACCCGGATCCGGCCGATTACTCCACCGGTTCGGTCGGTATCGGCGCCACCGCACCGGTGTGGGGTGCGCTCGCCCGCCGGTACGTCGACTCTCACTTCGGCCCCACCGGGCAGGGACGACAGTACTCGCTCCTCGGAGACGCCGAACTCGATGAAGGAGCCATCTGGGAGGCAGTCCTCGACCCCATGGTGACCGAGCTAGGCGAGGTCGTGTGGATCGTCGACCTCAACCGCCAGTCCCTGGACCGCGTGGTTCCGAACATGGGCGCCCCACGCCTCCAGGGCATGTTCGAAGCCGCAGGGTGGCAGGTCCTCACCGTGAAGTACGGCGCGATCCTCAAGGAGATCTTCACCCGACAGGGCGGAGACACCCTCCGAAGCCGGATCGACACGATGACCAACCCCGAGTACCAGCGGCTGCTCCGGTGCAGCGCAGCCGATCTGCGCTCCAGGCTGGCGACCACCCCCGAGCTGCGGGACCTCCTCACCACCCTCGACGACGACGTCCTGGTCACGGCGTTCCGCAACCTCGGAGGCCACGACCTGGACGCCCTGGGTGCAGCGTTCGCCGGCATCGACGACACCCGCCCGACGGTGATCTTCGCCTACACAGTGAAGGGATGGGGCCTCCCGACCGAAGGACACCCCCAGAACCACTCCGCGCTCCTCAAGGAAAACCAGATGAGCGAGCTGGCGAGCAGGCTCAGGACGTCCCTCGCCGATCCGTGGCGCGCCTTCGACCCCGACACCCCGGAGGCCGAACTCTGTACAGCCGCCGCCGAACGGCTCCGCCGTACCCCGACCCCGGCCGCACCCGCCGTCGTCGTCCCCCACGACCTCGGCCGCACACCCACGGGCCAGGCCACGACACAGGCCGCGCTGGGCCGCGCTCTCCTCGACCTGAACCGGGCCGCACCCGCGGTGGCCGCACGAGTGGTCACCGTCAGCCCGGACGTCAGCTCGAGCACCAACCTCGGCGGCTGGGTCAACAAGGCCGGCGTCTGGGCAGCGACCCCGCGCCCGGACTGGTTCGAGGACGACGCGGAGACCATCCTGCACTGGAGGGAAGAACTCAGCGGCCGCCACCTCGAACTCGGGATCGCCGAGACCAACCTGGTCGGCGTCATCGGCGAACTCGGCGCCACCTGGTCCCGCTGGGGCCAGCCCCTCCTGCCGATCGGGGTGCTGTACGACCCCTTCGTGGAACGCGCCCTCGAACCCTGGTCCTTCGGTATCTACGCCGGCGGGCAGTCCATCCTCGTCGGCACCCCCTCAGGTGTCACCCTGGCGCCCGAAGGAGGGGCGCACCAGTCGATCAAGACCCCCTCCATCGGGCTCGAGCAACCCGGCTGCGTGTCCTACGAGCCCGCATTCGTGGTCGACACCGAGTGGACCCTCCTGGCGTCCATGGCGCAGTTGGGCAAGCCCGGGGGGTCATCGGCGTACCTGCGTCTGTCGACCAGGTCGATCGACCAGAGCCTCGCCGGCGTACCCGAGGACAGCGCCGCCCGGGAGCGTCGCCGCCGCCAGGTGGTGGCCGGCGCCTACGTGCTACGGCCCACCCCGGAACCCTCCGTGACGATCTGTGTGATGGGTGCCCTGGTCCCCGAGGCCCTCCACGCCGCCGAACGACTCGCTGAACAGGGCCACGAAGCCGAGGTCATCTGCATCACCAGCGCCGACCTGCTCTTCCGCGCCAGCCGATCCCGAAGCGGACACGACCGAGCCGAGAACTGGATCCTCGACGCCGTCTTCCCGGCCCGCAGGGCCCGTCCCATGGTGACCGTGCTCGACGGCCACCCGCACACGCTCGCGTTCCTTGCCGGCGTCCACGGCATGCGCGCCGCCCATCTCGGCGTCACCGACTTCGGCCAGTCCGCAGACCTTCAGGACAGCTACGCCTACCACCACATCGACACGGCCAGCATCGTCAGGGCCGCCCTGGATCTCGTATGACCCCGAGGACGTCATGACCACACCTGTGCCAGCACCCAAGGGCGAAACCACCCGGGAACAGTACGTATGGCAACCGTCGGCCGACTACCTCGACAGCTCCAACGTCGCCCGCCTCATGCACACGCTCGGCGCAAGTTCGGCCTCCGAGCTGCGAGCCACATCCGTGGCTGACATCGCGCAATTCTGGGACCACGTGGTCCGCGACCTCGGCATCCAGTTCCGCACCCCCTACTCCCGCGTCCTGGACGCAGGCGCAGGGATCGCGCACACCGAATGGTTCCCCGGAGCCGGGCTGAACATCGTCGACACCTGCCTTGCCCGGTGGGCCCGTGACACGCCCGACGCGGTCGCGGTCACGCACGAGTCCGAGGACGGGGCCGTACGTCGACTGACCTACGCCGAGCTCGACGACCAGGTCGCCCGGCTCCGAGCCGGGCTCCGCGCCCGCGGCATCGCCAAAGGCGACGCAGTCGCCATCTACCTGCCCATGCTGCCGGAAGCAGTCGTGGCCACCTATGCGATCGCCAGTATCGGCGCCATCACAGTTCCGCTGTTCTCCGGATTCGCCCCCGCGGCGATCGCATCCAGGCTGCAGGACGCCTCGGCCAAGGCAGTGATCACCGCCGAGGGGACAGTGCGGCGCGGCCGGATCATCCCCCTGCGCCCACTGGTGAGCGAGGCGGTGGCCGCCTGTTCCTCGGTCGAGTTCGTCGCCGTCGTCCACCATCACGGCACGGACCTCGACCCCAAACTCGACGCCGGGGAAGTCCCGTGGTCAGAGCTGCTGGCAAGCGACCCCGACCCAGTCGTCGAGCTCACCGCGGCGTCCGACGTGCTCCTCCTCGCCTACACCTCCGGCACCACCGGCAAGCCGAAGGGCGCAGTGCACACCCATGCCGGCTTCCTGACCAAGGTGGCCAGCGAAGTCGCCTACGGCTTCGACATCGGGCCCGGCCGCACCTTCTGCTGGATCACCGACATGGGCTGGATCATGGGCCCGCTGACCATCGTCGGGACCCACGCCTGCGGCGGCACTCTGCTCCTCTACGAAGGCTCCCCCGATCAGCCGGACACCCATCGCCTCTGGGAACTCGTCGACACCCACCGGGTATCCATGCTCGGAGTCTCACCCACCCTGATCCGCACCCTCCGCGCGGCCTCGAGCGAGCCACCGTCGGCCGATCTGTCCACCGTCCGCACGATCGGCTCCACCGGAGAACCGTGGGACCCCGACTCCTACGACTGGCTGGCCCGCGACGTCTTCGGTGCCCGGGTCCCGATCATCAACTTCTCCGGCGGTACCGAGGTCGGTGGCTCGTTCCTGTGTCCCTACCCGGTCGAACCCATCGCCAGTTGCTCGCTGGGTGGTCCGGCGCTCGGCATGGACGTCGACGTCCTGGACGACCAAGGGAACTCCGTCACCGGGACCATCGGAGAGCTGGTGTGCCGCCAGGCCTGGCCGTCCATGACGCGAGGCGTCTGGAACGACGAGGAGCGCTATCTGGATGCCTACTGGTCGGCGTACCCAGGGATCTGGCGCCATGGTGATCATGCGTTGGTGGACGAGGCCGGCAACTGGTTCATCCTCGGTCGTTCCGACGACGTGCTGAACGTCGCCGGCAAGCGGGTCGCTCCGGCGGAAATCGAGGCCGTCGTCGCACACGACCCAGCGGTCACCGAGACCGCCGTCGTCGGCATGCCGGACGCCACCACGGGCGAAGGTGTGTGGGTGTTCTGGGTGGCCCGAACGGGTCTCCCGCACACGGACGACGACGAAGTGGCCACCCGCCTGCGTCAACACGTGGCTGACCAGCTCGGCAAGCCGTTCCGCCCGAGCCAGGTCATCCGCGTCGATGAACTCCCCAAGACGCGATCCGCCAAGGTGATGCGACGCGCGATCCGCGCGGCCGCCCAAGGTGCCGACCCTGGCGACCTCTCCGGCGCCGAAAACCCGGACGCCGTGGAACAGATAAGGCGACACGTCCACGGCCTCAAGATCCGCGTCTAGTAGGGCTTGGTCAGGTTGGTTGTGGTGGTGCGTGTCCTTGTGGCCCGGTGTGGCGTTGAGAGTGTGTGACTCCGGATGAGATTGCTTTGGTGCGTGGTGAGTTGGAGGCGTTCGCGGCGGAGGTGTTCGAGCCGTTCGCGCGCAAGGACCAGCGCCGGTGGGGGCAGGTCTACCTGCGGGGGCTGCTGACCGACGGGCGGCGCAAGTCGGTCGAGCCGATGGCCGCCCGGCTCGGGGAGGACGGCAACCGTCAGGCGCTGGCCAACTTCATCACCACCAGCCCCTGGGACCCGTCGCATATCCGGGCCCAGCTCGCCTGGCGGATGGAGGAGGCGATCGGGCCCGAAGCCCTGGTCTTCGACGACACGGGGTTCCTCAAGGACGG
>NZ_JBEXSH010000068.1:0-18699 GCF_040613555.1 Streptomyces sp. NPDC006265 | reverse complement strand
GAGCAACTGAGGGCCAGGGTCCTCGACGTCCTGCCCCACGACCCGAAGGCCTACACGCAGGGCCTGGAGATGACCGGGCGGACGCTCTACGAGGGGACGGGCATGGCCGGTGAGTCGTCGATCCGCCGGGGCCCGCCCGGCCGGCCTCCCACCGTCCGTGCCGACCTGCCGGCGCCACTGTTCGGGGAGGGGGTAACCGTCCTCGGACGGACGCTGTGGCAGTTGACCTTCCGGGACCACATCGCCATCGAACGGGACGCCGGAACCCTGGCCGAGCTGCGTCGTCTCCCCTACCCGGCGGAGGGCTGGGGCGTATGCCACCAGCCGGGGCGCGGGCGGCTGGTCACCAGTGACGGTTCCGCCCGGCTCACCTTGCGGGACCCGCGCACGCTGGCCCCGACGGGTGAACTCCTCGTCACTCTTCGAGGCCGTCCGGTGCCGCGGCTCAACGAGCTGGAATGCGTGGGCGACCGTGTGTATGCCAATGTCTGGCCCTCCGACCGGATCGTGCGCGTCGACACGAGCACCGGCGCGGTCACAGCTCAGATCGACGCCTCGGGGCTGTTGCCCTCGAAGGAGCGGCGGCCCGCCCAGGTACTGAACGGCATCGCCACCATCCCGGGCACCGACGAGTTCCTGCTCACCGGCAAGTGGTGGCCGAAGATGTTCCGGGTGGTTTTCGTCGCCGGGTGATGCGGTTCCCGTCCGGTCGGCAGGGCCGCGCGGCGGGGGGCCGGGCCGTACCGGGTGCTTGGGCGCGGGCCGCCTCGGCCAAAGGGGGGGCGGTGCCCCGCTGCCGGCCGAGGAGACGTCCCGCTCGCCAGGTTGTGGGAGACCGGCCGCCGCCCGAGCCGGGGCCCCAATGCGCCGCGTCGCCGCGGAGCTCGGCACCGGCACCGGCACCGAGAAGGCCATGGCCTCGGGCCGCTGCCCGGTGACGGCGTCCCTCTCCGAGGACGCCTTCGGCGCGGAGTTCGACCACTTCGAAGTTCGGACTGCAGCGGATCCTGGACGGCCTGGAGGTACTGGTGGCCCGCCGGACCTAGGAGCACCCGCCGTCACGACCGGGCAGGCCCGTCGGGCACTCCCCCGGGCCGGTCTCGCGAAGGGCAGTGCCCACCCCTCCGCGGGGTGCTAACCCCGCCGCCTCATCCCCCGCACACCCAGTACGACCACCAGAAGCACCCCCGCGGCGATCGCGCCCGTCTTCAGGTTGCCGGTCAGCCGATCTCCCCCACCCCCGGACGTGGCCGAACCCCCGCTGCCGGAGGAGGAGTCGGAGTCTCCGCCTCCAGGGGCGTCCTGCGGCTCCACCGGGCTGTCCGCCCCCTCGGCGCCGTACATCAGCTTCTTGCCGTCCGCGGTGTACGTGACGGACTCTCCCTGCCCCAGGAACGGCACGCCGAGCCGTTCCTTCTTCTTGATCTTCCCGCCGTTCCAGTCGTACGCGATCGCGCCGAAGTAGCTGCGTACGACGAGGTGTTCGCCGTCCGGGGAGAGCGTGGCGTCGGTGGCCTCCAGGTCGGGGACCGCCGCGACCGGGCGGAAGACGTTCGAACCGGACGGGGAGAGCTCCGCCGGGCCCTCGAACAGGTGCCCGCCCTTCTCGTTCTTGTCGACGATGTAGACGCGGCCGGTCTTCGGGTGCACGACCAGGGACTCGGCGTCCCGCGCACCGTCGGAGTACTTCACGACGTACTGCGTGGCCTTGATCGTCTGGTTGCGCAGGTTCTTCGGCTCGGGCAGCCGGTAGATCCAGACGTACGGCCAGGTACCGCCCAGGTTGTCGCCGATGTCGCCGACGTAGATCTGGTTGTCCGGCCCGATGGAGATGGCTTCGACGTCGCGCGGGCTGCCGACGCCGGACATGGTGATCGTGGCGACCGTCTCGCCCGTCGCGCTGTCGACGGCGTAGAGGTATGCCCCGTCGTCGCTGTCGTTGTGCGTCCAGTAGATGCCGGGGTGCTGCCGCGAGGCCGCCAGGCCGCTGGACTCGGTGATGCGCGGGTCCTTGATCGTGAACTTCTCGTCGCCGTCGGCGGCGTAGGCGGGCACGGCGAGGGCGCCCGTGAGGAGGGCCGCGGCGAGAAGGGCGAACGGTCTGCGCATGCCCCAAGCCTGCCATCCGGCTCGGCGGTTCACCGGCGTAACGGATCACAGGGCCGACAGCAGGACATGAGGCGTGTTCCGGCTCACACCCCGTCGGCCGTCGAGATCGTTCATCATGAGCGGATGCTCAGGTTCATGCCCGTCGGTGACTCCATGACGATCGGGAGCACGGGCGAACACACATGGCGCTACCGGCTGTGGCAGCACCTGTGCCGTTCCTACGCCGGTCCCTGCACGCTCGTCGGCCCGCGCGAGACGCTCTACGACAAGCTCGCCGACGCCCCGGTGTCGTACGCCTACGCCGAACCGGACTTCCCGCGCGCCCACCTGGCCGGCTGGGGCGAGGGCTGGCAGCACATGGCACCGCTGATCGGCGACGCGGTGCGGTCCTGCCGCGCGGACGTGCTGCTGGTCTCCCTGGGCCTGATCGACCTGGGCTTCTACACGAACGCCGAGCAGACCGCCGAGAACGTCCGGGCCTTCACGGCCGAGGCGCGGGCGGCGAACCGCCGGGTGCGGATGGTGTGGCTGCCGGTCACCCCGAACGTCCGCGCCCAGTCGGACGCGGCCTTCGCCGGCGAGGTCACCCGCTTCAACGAACTCCTCGCCAAGACGGCCGCAGACCTCGACGAACCCGGCTCCCCCGTCCTCCTGGCCTCGCCCCCGCCCTCGTACGACGTCGCCACCGACACCTACGACGGCACCCACCCCAACGGGAGCGGCGAGCACAAGATCGCGGCGGCGTTCGCGGAGGCGATGCACCAGGGCTGGGACCTGGCCGGCCCCTACGGGAAGTAGCTCTGCGGCCGGCCTCACCCTCACGACCGACGGGTTCCCCCACGGCGGACACCGCCCGCTTCAGAACGCCACGTCGGCGACCCGGCAGGCCGACGCCCTCCGCACTGCGCTCGCCTGCTCGTACGCCTACGCCGGCGACAGCAGCTCCGGCTCGTTCCACGCCGTCCCCATGAAGGTCAGACCGACCGGCAGGCCGAAGGCGAAGCCCGCCGGGACACTGATCGACGGGTAGCCCGTGAGGGCCGCCGGGCTGGAGGAGCCGCCGCCGTGGGCATCGCCGCGGATCAGGTCGATCTTGGCCGGGGACCCGTCGTCGGCATCACCAGGGCGTCCGGACGATGCTCGCGCAGCCCGGCGTCGATGCCCTCGGCGCGGGACAACCGGTGGGAGCGCGGGAAGTCCGGTTCGGCGAGGCGTACGATACCGGGGCGTCGGCGAGCTGGTCGTAGAGCGTCTCGCGCGGGCCGGCGAGCTGCGTGGGGAGTTCCAGCCGCCTGCGCACGAGCTGCTGCGGCAGTCCGCGCAGTGGCCGGCGGCCGAGCTCCTCGCCCGCCGGCCCGACCCGTACGTCCCCACCCCCCGCACTCCGCGTGAGCCGCGACCGGTCGGGCCGACGAGGAACCGCTCGGGGCGGCTGGACCGCATCCGCGCCTGGCGGCCGAACCACTCCGGCCTCGACGAGCGCGTCACCCGCCTCGCCCCCTGGGCCCGCGACCGGCTGGAGGAGGAAGGCCTGCTCCTGGACGCGGCCCCCAAGGGCGGCCCCCTGATCGCCTCCGCCCACCGCTCCCCGCCGGCGAGGACCTCCTGCGCGAGGCGGGCCAAGGACCTCCTCTGCACCCTGCTTTTCGGCGAACCGGCCGACGGCGTCGCCCTCTGCTCTTCCAGATCGAGTGCGGCGAGGTCGCCGGCGAGCCGGTGGGCGTCGGCATCACCGCCTGCCTGAACCTGGTCAACGACCTGGAGGTCGACGAACAGGTGGAGTACGGGCGTATGGAGAACGTGGAGGAAGGCACGCTCGCCCAGGTACGTGCTTGCCTGGAGCGCACTTCAAGACGTTGGCTGGGAACCATGAAGTACACGCAGCTCGGACGCACGGGACTCAAGGTCAGCCGGCTCGTCCTCGGCACCATGAACTTCGGCCCGCAGACCGACGAGGCCGACAGCCACGCCATCATGGACGCGGCGCTGGACGCGGGCATCAACTTCTTCGACACCGCCAACGTGTACGGCTGGGGCGAGAACAAGGGCCGTACCGAAAGCATCATCGGCAACTGGTTCGCGAAGGGCGAGGGACGGCGCGACAAGGTCGTCCTCGCCACGAAGGTGTACGGCAACATGGGCGCCGACGGCCCGGCCTGGCCCAACCACGACAAGCTCTCCGCGGTCAACATCCGGCGGGCGGTGGACGCCAGCCTCAGGCGGCTCCAGACCGACCACATCGACGTCTACCAGTTCCACCACGTCGACCGGGCCACCCCCTTCGACGAGATCTGGCAGGCGATCGACGTCCTGGTCCAGCAGGGCAAGATCCTCTACGTCGGATCGTCGAACTTCCCCGGCTACAAGATCGCCCAGGCCAACGAGATCGCCGCCCGACGCGGCGGGACCATCGGCCTGGTCAGCGAGCAGTGCCTGTACAACCTCGCCGAGCGACGCGCCGAGATGGAGGTCGTCCCGGCCGCGCAGGAGTACGGGCTCGGGGTCATCCCGTGGTCGCCGCTGCACGGCGGTCTGCTGGGCGGTGTCCTCAAGAAGGAGGTCGAGGGCGGCCGCCGCGCCTCCGGCCGAGCGGCCGACGCGCTGGGCGACCCCGCCACCCGGTCGCAGATCCAGTCCTACGAGGACCTGCTCGACAAGCACGGCGTCGAGCCCGGCGAGGCCGCCCTGGCCTGGCTGCTCACCCGCCCCGGCGTGACCGGCCCGATCGTCGGCCCGCGCACCGCCGAGCAGCTCGCCTCCGCCGTCCGCGCGTCCGAGCTGGACCTCTCCGAGCAACTCCTGACCGCCCTGGACGGGATCTTCCCGGGCCCGGGGCCGAGTCCGGAGGCTTTCGCCTGGTAGGCCGTCCCTTCAGGGGCGCGGGGAACTGCGCGACAAGCCCCCACCGGCCCGCAGCCGGAGAACAGCCGTCCGCAGTTCCCCCACCGCCCTACCTCCCGAGCACGGAAGCCAGGGCGACGACGAGAAACATCAGCACGAGCACACCGGCCATGATCCGGTTGCGGGTTTTCGGGTCCACGGCACCGAGCCTAACCGGCACCCCCGAGTGCCCAGCGCCCGACCGTCTCGTACCGGGGCTGCTCCCCCGGGACCCCGGACGTCGGCAGATTACTCCGGACCAGGCACAGCTCCCGCACGGTCCAGGTCCGGCCCGTGAAGCCCGCGAGGGCGTCCAGGAAGGCCCGCACGTCCCCCGCCGCCCGGCTCCGCGCCACGGTCAGATGGGCCTTGTACCGCCGGTGCTCCCCCATCGGCACCCCCGCCCTGCGTGCCGCTGCCTCGGCCCGCTCGGCCAGCAGCCGGAGGGTCGCCAGGTCCCCCTCGGCCCCGGCCCACAGCGCCTTCCCGTGCCCGAACTGCCCGCCGCCCCGTACGGCCAGCGGAAACGGCTCGGTACGGCGCGCGGCCCGCTCCAGCCGCTCCGACAGCTCGAGGACGAGCCCGTCGTCGACCTCGCCGTAGAAGGCGAGCGTGAAGTGCCAGCCGGGCCGGCCGGTCCAGCGCATGCCGTCGGCGCCGGGCTGCTTGCGCAACTCGTCGACCACGGCACCGAGTTCACGGCACACTTCGTCCGGGGGCAGCACGGCCGCGAAGAGTCTCATGGGCCCAGCCTGGCACCATGGGGCGATGCGGATCACCATCCGGGACGGCGGGCCCGACGACATTCCCGCGATACTTGGCATGCTCGACAGCTGCGTGGAGTGGCTGGTCTCCCAGGGGCGCACGGGGCAGTGGGGGACGAAGCCGCTGTCGCAGAGCCCGAAGACGGTGGAGTCGGTCGGCCGGTACATGGCGGAGGGCAGCGTGTTCATGGCCGACGTCGACGGCGTCCCCGCCGGCACCCTCACCCTCACCGGCTCGGCGGGCGCCTACCTGTCCCACCTCCCGCAGCCCGGCGAGCCCGAGCGCTACATCCACTGGCTGGCCTCCGACCGCAGCTTCAAGGGGCACGGCGTGGGCAGCGCCCTGCTGACCCACGCCGCCGAGGAGACCCGCCGCGCCGGGATCTCCCTCCTGCGCGTGGACTGCTACGCCGGTGACGACGGCAAGCTCGTCCGCTACTACGAGGCCAACGGCTTCACCCGCACCGAGGCCTTCACGGTCGGCGAGAACGGCTGGCCCGGGCAGCTGCTGGCCCGGCGGGTGTAGGCGGCCTCCGGGTCCGGGCGTGTCCAGGTCACCGTGCGTATCGTTGTACCGCGCGGCCGGGCCCATCCGCGGGTGCGGCCGGGGAGGAGCGCCACGATGACCGTCCTTGACGACAGGATCGAGATGGCCGACAGCAGCGGTGAACTCACCCTCGACACCATGTTCGAGTGGGTGGAGTCGATGCCGGTCCCCGAGGGCTACAAGGTCGAGATCGTCGGGGGGAACATCTTCATGGCGCCTCAGCGGGACACCCACTGGGACATCATCCTGGACATCGTCGAGCAACTGCGCGGCAAGTACCCGCGCAAGCGCGTGAAGTCCGACGTCCGTGTCGACTACCCGGGCCACCTCAACGGCTTCGCCTCCGACATCACCGTGATGGCGGAGGGCGCGGCCAAGAACGCCAAGGGCCTGTGGCGCTACCAGGACGTCGAGTTCGTCGCCGAGGTGATCTCCAAGAAGACCGGCGCCAATGACTACGGTCCGAAGAAGGACGCCTACGCCGCCGCCGGCGTGCCGGTGTACCTGATCGTGGATCCGTACACCGGCCGCTGGCATCTGCACACCAAGCCCAAGGACGGCGAGTACCGGGGCGAGCTGAGCCTGGACTTCGGGGACGAGATCGACCTGACGGGGACCGTGGTCGGGCTCGTCCTCGAGACCGGCGAGTTCCCGAGGGACTGACGCCGCGCTACGCCGCCGGGGCCAGCGCCTCCTGTTCCCGGGGCACGAACCGCACCCGGGGATGTCCGCCGTGCCAGCCCACCGACAGGCGCAGGTTGCCGACCCGGGCCAGGATCAGGCCGATGACGGCCGCGGCGAGGGCCGCCACCGCGCCGCCGGCCGCGAGGCCGACCCGGGCGCCGTAGGTGTCGGTGACCCAGCCGACGATCGGGGCGCCGACCGGCGAGCCGCCGAGGAAGATCATCATGTAGAGGGCCATGACCCGGCCACGCACAGCAGGGTCCGTGGACATCTGGATGCTGGTGTTCGTGGTGACGTTGACCGTCATGCCGAACAGCCCCAGCGGGACCATGAGCAGGGCGAACATCCACAGCGTGGGGGTCGTGGCCGCCACGATCTCCAGCGCGCCGAAGGCCATGGCCGCCACGATCAGCAGCCGCAGCCTGGCCGTGCCCCGCCGCGCCGCGAGCAGCGCGCCCGCGACCGAGCCGACCGCCATCAGCGTGTTGAACATGCTGTACGCGCCCGCCCCCGCATGGAACACGTCGTCCGCGAAGGCCGAGAGGTACACGGGGAAGTTGAAGGCGAAGGTGCCGACGAAGCCGACCAGGACGATCGGCCAGATCAGCTCGGGGCGGCCGGTGACGTACCGCACGCCTTCCCGCAGCTGTCCCCTGCCGCGCGGGGCGCGCTCCACGACGTGCAGCTCGCGGGCGCGCATCAGCAGCAGTCCGGTGAGCGGTGCGATGAAGGACAGGCCGTTGAAGAGGAACGCGTAGCCGGTGCCGACGCCGGTGATGAGCAGCCCCGCGACGGCGGGGCCGACCAGGCGGGCGGACTGGAAGTTCGCCGAGTTCAGGCTGACGGCGTTCTGCAGCTGCCCCGGGCCGACCAGCTCGGAGACGAAGGACTGCCGGGCCGGGTTGTCCACGACGGTGGCGAGGCCGACCGCGAACGCGGCGATGTACACGTGCCACACCTGGACGTGCCCGGTGAGGGTGAGGACGGCCAGGGCGATCGCCGTGAGCGCCATCGAGGACTGCGTCACGAGCAGCGTGGGCCGCTTGCGCAGCCGGTCGACGAGGACACCGCCGTAGAGGCCGAAGAGCAGCATCGGCAGGAATTGGAGGGCGGTGGTGATGCCGACGGCGGCGGAGGAGCCGGTGAGGCTGAGCACCAGCCAGTCCTGGGCGATGCGCTGCATCCAGGTGCCGATGTTGGAGACGACCTGCCCCATGAAGAACAGGCGGTAGTTCCGCACCGTGAGGGAGGAGAACATCGAGGACTTGCGGGCGGGCCGGGCGGCGGGTGCGTCGGAGGCGGGCGGGGAATCGTGGGGATCAGGTGCGGGGGCGGAAGCTGCTCCGGGTCCCGAACTCAAATGGGTCGCCTCCTTGCAACGGCCTTCTTACAGATGCGCGAGCTTCTCCAGCACGGGGGCGGCGGCGCGCAGTTTCGCCCACTCGTCGTCGTCGAGGTTCTCCACCAGCGTGGCCAGGAACGCGTTCCGCTTGGCGCGGCTCTCCTCGAGCATGGCCTCGGCCTGCTCGGTGCGTGTGACGACCTTCTGGCGCCGGTCCTCGGGGTGTGGCTCCAGCCGGACCAGCCCCTTGGCCTCCAGCAGCGCCACGATGCGGGTCATCGACGGCGGCTGGACATGCTCCTTGCGGGCGAGCTCGCCCGGCGTGGCCCTGCCGCACAGCGACAGGGTGCCCAGCACCGACATCTCGGTGGGGCTGAGCGATTCGTCGACCCGCTGGTGCTTGAGCCGACGGGACAGCCGCATCACCGCGGATCGGAGGGAGTTCACGGCGGCTACGTCGTCGCCATGGCTGAGGTCCGGCATGTTCTTTAGCGTAACTCATTACTCTCGCTAAAGACCAGCGGGAAACACGTAAGAACGTCCGTGACTCCCGCCACTGAACCGTGACATCACTCATATGGGTGACACGACGGCGGAACGCGCCCCGCCGCACCGAACGGTGCCGCGACCCTCATGGTCATGGGGACCAGCGTGCTCAGCCTGCGAATAGATCACGACCTGCTCGAACGGCTCAGGCACCATGCCGCGAAAAGGGGAATGAGCGTCCAGGACCATGTCGTCCGGACGCTCATTCGCGATGACTTCGACCAGCGGTTCCAGACCGCGGTGGAGGAGACCGAGAGGTTCTACGGGTCACCCGACTCCGGTGACGGGGATCAGGTCAGACCCAGCGCCGGCATCAGGTAGTAGAACGCGAACACCGCCGACACCACGTACATCGCCACCGGCACCTCCCGGCCCCGCCCGGCCGCCAGCCGCAGCACCACGAAGGTGATGAAGCCCATGCCGATGCCGTTGGTGATCGAGTAGGTGAACGGCATGATCAGCATCGTCACGAAGGCCGGGACGGCGATCGTGTAGTCCGCCCAGTCGATCTCCTTGACCGACCCGGCCATGATCAGGAAGCCGACCGCGAGCAGCGCGGGGGTGGCCGCCTGGGACGGGACCATCGTGGCGACCGGCGTCAGGAAGAGGGCGACGGCGAAGAGGCCACCGGTGACGACGTTCGCCAGACCGGTCCGGGCACCCTCGCCGACACCCGCCGTGGACTCGACGAAGGCGGTCGTCGCGGAGGAGGAGCTGGCGCCACCGGCGGCGACCGCGAGGCCGTCCACGAACAGCACCCGGTTGATCCCGGGCATCTGCCCCTCGCCGTCGGTCAGCTTCGCCTCGTCGGAGACGCCCATGATCGTGCCCATCGCGTCGAAGAAGCAGGACAGCAGCACGGTGAAGACGAAGAGCACACCGGTCAGCATGCCGACCTTGCCGAAGCCGCCGAACGGGCTGACCTGCCCGATCAGCCCGAAGTCGGGGCTCGCGACCGGGTTGCCGGGCCACTTGGGCGTGGTCAGGCCCCAGCTCGGCACCTTGGCCACCGCGTTGATGATCACCGCGAGGACCGTCATGGCGACAATCGAGATCAGGATCGCGCCGGAGACCTTGCGCACGATCAGCGCGAGCGTCAGCAGGACACCCAGGATGAAGACGAGGACCGGCCAGCCGTCGAGGTGACCGTCGCCGCCCAGCTGGAGCGGGACGGTGGTCTGGGCGACGTCCGGGATCCGGGAGACGAAGCCCGCGTCGACGAGCCCGATCAGCATGATGAACAGGCCGATACCGATGGAGATGGCCTTGCGCAGTCCGTAGGGCACGGCGTTCATGACGCGCTCGCGCAGTCCGGTCGCGACCAGCAGCATGACCACGAAACCGGCGAGGACCACCATGCCCATCGCGTCCGGCCAGGACATGCGCGGGGCGAGCTGGAGGGCGACGACCGAGTTCACGCCGAGGCCGGCGGCCAGCGCGATCGGGACGTTGCCGATGACACCCATGAGGAGGGTGGTGAGCGCGGCGGTGAGGGCCGTCGCGGTGACCAGCTGCCCGTTGTCGAGCTGGTGACCGTACATGTCCTTGGCGCTGCCGAGGATGATCGGGTTCAGCACGATGATGTAGGCCATCGCGAAGAAGGTGGCGAGACCGCCGCGGACCTCGCGGGACAGAGTGCTGCCCCGCTCGGAGATCCGGAAGAAGCGGTCGAGTGCGCCGTACGTGGGCCCGGCTCCCGGCTGCTGAGGGACGGGGACCTTGGCGGGAGCCGAGGAGGACATATGTTTGGTGTTTCCTACGAAGAGAAGTGGTCAGACATAAACCGTTTCAGTATGAACATATAAGGCCCCGATCGACTATCTGCGCGCGTAGACCTGATCGCCTCGTAAGCTGTCCCCATGGCGAAGTGGACCCCCAGACACGAGGCGCCGGAGCCCCTTGAGGGCCCCGTGGTCGCCACCATCACCGGCGGCACCATCCTGTGGTTCGTCCTCTTCGTGGCCCAGCTCCCCTTCTACGGCTGGTTCGACGACCACGGCCACACCTGGTGGGTGTGGACGTGCCTGGCCGGCGGCGGGCTGGGACTGATCGGCATCTGGTACGTCCGCAAGCGCGACGCCGCGATCAAGCGGGCGGAGACCGCCGACGACTTGACGGCGACTCCCCCTGCCGAATAAGGCCCCCGGCCCCACGGCACCTTCCTTGCCTGCTTTCGGCGAGACACGCCCCCACCCCCTCCCTACGCTCGTTTGAGGCGGCGAAACGCTCGAGAACCGTCGGCGCGCAACAGCCGCCCGACCGGTGAGGAGCGCAGCGATGACGATGGAGAACAGCGCGGCCGGGGCCGACCGCGCCCTGAAGTCCAAGCACCGGACGATGTGGGCCCAGGGCGACTACCCCTCCCTGGCCGCCGAGGTCATCCCCGGCCTGGGAGCGATCCTGGTCGAGGCGTGCGGGGTGCGCTCCGGCCTACGGGTGCTGGACGTGGGCGCCGGCTCCGGGAACGCCGCGATCCCGGCGGCCCTGGCCGGCGCGGACGTGGTGGCCTCCGACCTGGCGCCAGAGCTGTTCGAGGCCGGCCGGGCGGTGGCCGGGAAGCAGGGGGCGCAGCTCACCTGGCAGGAGGCCGACGCCGAGGCCCTGCCCTTCGGCGACGCCGAGTTCGACACCGTGCTGTCCTGCGTCGGCGTCATGTTCGCCCCGCACCACCAGCAGGCCGCCGACGAGCTGGTCCGGGTCTGCCGCCCCGGCGGCACCATCGGGCTGCTGAACTGGACGCCCCAGGGCTTCATCGGCCGGATGTTCGCCGTGATGAAGCCGTACGCGCCACCGCCCCCGCCCGGAGCGCGGCCGCCCCCGCTGTGGGGGGACGAGGACCATGTACGCGCGCTCCTCGGCGACCGGGTCACGGAGGTCGGTGCCGAGCGCCGCGCGGTCCGGGTCGACCGCTTCGAGACGCCCGAGGCGTTCCGCGACTTCTTCAAGGAGCGCTACGGCCCGACCATGAGCGTCTACAAGAACATCGCCGCCGAGCCCGAACGCGCCGCGGCCCTGGACTCCGCCCTGGTCGACCTCGCCCGCGACGGCGACCTCGGCACCGGCTCGGGCGGGACGGTCCTGGAGTGGGAGTACCTGCTGTTCACCGCCCGCCGGGTGGGCTGACACCCGGGCGTGGCACCGCGGTCCGACGGCGTACAACTGCCCTACGACCGCGGCATGAAGTCCGTCCTTCCCAGGTCGGATCCTGGCCGCATTCAGCGGGTGAAGCGGCAAATCCGCACGTACCGTCGAATGCATGACGCATCTCGACGCGGGTGCCCGGCCCGACTCCGCGCGGCCGGCGACGGTCACCTCCCGCGAGACCGGCCTGACCGGTGCTCAGGTCGCCGAACGGGTGGAGCGCGGTCAGGTCAACGACGTGCCGGTGCGCAGCAGCCGGTCCACCGTCGACATCGTCCGCGCGAACGTCTTCACCCGCTTCAACGCGATCATCGGCGTGCTGTGGCTGATCATGCTGGTGGTCGCGCCGATCCAGGACAGCCTGTTCGGGTTCGTGATCCTCGCCAACACCGGCATCGGGATCGTCCAGGAGTGGCGGGCGAAGAAGACGCTGGACTCGCTCGCGCTGATCGGCGAGGTGCGGCCCACCGTACGGCGCGACGGGACCGCCGCACCGGTCAGCACGTCCGAGATCGTGCTGGACGACCTGATCGAGATCGGGCCCGGGGACAAGGTCGTCGTCGACGGTGTCTGTGTCGAGGCGGACGGGCTGGAGATCGACGAGTCGCTGCTCACCGGCGAGGCCGACCCGGTGGTCAAACACCCCGGCGACCACGTCATGTCGGGCAGCTTCGTGGTGGCGGGCGGCGGGGCCTTCCAGGCGACGAAGGTCGGCCGTGAGGCCTACGCAGCCCAGCTCGCCGAGGAGGCCTCGCGCTTCACCCTCGTCCAGTCCGAGCTGCGGTCGGGCATCTCCACCATCCTCAAGTACGTCACGTGGATGATGGTCCCGACCGCGATCGGCCTGATCATCAGCCAGCTGGTCGTGAAGGAGAACGCCTTCGACGACTCCGTCGCCCGCACCGTCGGCGGCATCGTCCCGATGGTCCCCGAGGGGCTCGTCCTGCTCACCTCGGTCGCCTTCGCCATCGGCGTGATCCGCCTGGGCCGCAAGCAGTGCCTGGTGCAGGAACTGCCCGCGATCGAGGGGCTGGCCCGGGTCGACACCGTCTGCCTCGACAAGACCGGCACCCTCACCGAGGGCGGCATGGACGTCACCGAGCTGCGCCCGCTCCAGGGCGGCGACGAGACCTACGTACGGAAGGTGCTCGGCGCGCTCGGCGAGTCCGACCCGCGGCCGAACGCCTCCCTGAAGGCGATCATCGACGCCTACCCCGCCGTCGAGGGCTGGCGCTGCACCGAGGCCCTGCCGTTCTCCTCCGCCCGCAAGTACAGCGGCGCCGTGTTCAGCGAGGGCGACGGGCAGACCGGACGGTGGCTGCTGGGCGCACCCGACGTGCTGCTGGCGGACGACGATCCGGCCCTGGCCGAGACCGGGCGGCTGAACGAGCAGGGCCTCCGGGTGCTGCTGCTCGCCCGGGTCGCACGGGACCTGGACGATCCCGACGTGACGCAGGGGTCGAGGCCCACCGCGCTGGTCGTGCTGGAGCAGCGGCTGCGGCCGGACGCCGCGGACACACTGCGCTACTTCGCCGACCAGAACGTCCGGGCCAAGGTCATCTCCGGCGACAACGCGGTGTCGGTCGGGGCGGTCGCCGCCAAGCTCGGGCTGTCCGGCACCACCGTGGACGCGCGCCGGCTGCCCGCCGAGCAGGACGGGATGGCCGAAGCGCTCGACAACGGCACGGTGTTCGGGCGGGTCACCCCGCAACAGAAGCGGCACATGGTGGGTGCGCTGCAATCCCGCGGGCACACCGTCGCGATGACGGGCGACGGGGTGAACGACGTCCTCGCCCTGAAGGACGCCGACATCGGCGTGGCGATGGGCTCCGGCTCGGAGGCCACCCGGGCGGTCGCGCAGATCGTGCTGCTGAACAACAGCTTCGCCACGCTGCCGTCGGTGGTCGCCGAGGGGCGCCGGGTCATCGGCAACATCACGCGGGTGGCGACGCTGTTCCTCGTCAAGACGGTCTACTCGGTGCTGCTGGCCGTCCTGGTGGTCTGCTCGCAGGTGGAGTACCCGTTCCTGCCGCGCCATCTGACCCTGCTGTCCACGCTGACCATCGGCATCCCGGCCTTCTTCCTCGCGCTCGCGCCCAACAAGGAGCGCGCGAAGCCGAATTTCGTACGGCGGGTCATGCGGTACGCGATCCCGGGCGGGGTCGTGGCGGCGATGGCGACCTTCGCGACGTACCTCCTCGCCCGGGAGCACTACACGGGGACGGGAGCGCTGGACGCGGAGACGAGTGCGGCGACGCTCACGCTGTTCCTGATCTCGATGTGGGTGCTGGCGATCATCGCCCGGCCCCACACCTGGTGGCGGGTCACCCTCGTCGCGTCCATGGCCGGGGCGTTCCTGCTGGTGCTGGTCGTGCCGTGGTTGCAGCACTTCTTCGCGCTGAAGCTGGTGGGGCTGACGATGCCGTGGACCGCCGTCGGTATCGCGGCGGTGGCGGCGGCCGCCCTGGAACTCCTGTGGAGGTGGGTGGACCGCCGCTTTCCCGCTTAGCGCTCGGCTCGGGCGGTGAGGACTTCTGCCGAGTTCCGTCCGCGAGCCGCATGTGGCCGTTCGCGCAGTTCCCCGCGCCCCTGGCGGGGCGCTCTACTTCACGTCGACGTAGTCGCCGGTGGCGTTGACGGCCGGGGTGGTCGTGGTGCCCGCGAAGGAGTAGCGGAAGTAGCCGTCCACCGAGGCCTTGACGGTGGTCTTCAGCTCGCCCGTGGAGTTGGTCTTGATGGTCTTCACGGTGGTGTAGGTGTTGCTGTTCTTCTTGCGGAACTGCAGCTTCACCGACTGGTTGGTGTAGCCGTGGTACTTGTTGTCGTCCCAGTTGGCGCGGGACAGCTTGCCGGTGACCGTGATGGTCTTGCCCTTCTTCACCGGCTCGGGCGAGGCGTTGACCGTCAGCTTGGAGGCCCGCTGGACCTTGGCCGTCTTGTAGGCCTCGCGGATCTGGTAGTCGCCGTCGTTACCGGCGGCAGCGGCCCACACCTTCCAGGTACCGGCCAGGATGTTGCTGTAGACGTTCTCGTTCGGGTCGGCGATCAGCGTGACCTTGCAGGTGGCGGTGGTCGCGCTGGAGTTGGTGCACTTGCCGACCTGGTCGTTGTCCAGGGTCTCCGGCACGATCGCGCCGTCGGCGCTCTCGGTGTCCGGGCCGTGCCACAGCATCGCGAAGGCGTCCTGGACGCCTTCCGGGTCGGTGGCCGTCACGGAGACGGTGAAGGACTTCTTGACGGTCGTGCCGACCACGATGTTCTTGCCGCCGTTGACGGTCACCCCCGTGATCTTGGTGTCGCCCAGGGACTCGTCCGCCGGAGCGGCGGCGGTGAACGGCGTGGCCTTCGAGGCGGACGGGACCAGCGACGCCAGATTCGGCGCGTGGTGGTCCGCCTGCGCGGCCGGCACGGCGAGGGCGGAGAGGGCCAGGGCGCCGGTGACGGCGGCCACGGTGGCTCGGATACGCATGCGTTCTCCAGGTGGAGAGGGGCCCCGGTGCTCGTCGTCGGCTCTCGGGGCCCAAGTGATCGTGGAGTCTGTTGACTCACGTGATCAGATACCTGAGGGATTCGCTTGGTTGTACGGCTGGTGAAAAACATGTGCGGAAATTTTCACCAACGGCCTTACGGCGGCACCGGATCGGCCGAACGGCTCAGTCGAACCACCGGTCCCGCGCCAACTCCTCGGTCCGGGACGGGTCCTCCAGCAGCGCCGCCACCTCGAACCGCCGTGGCCACTGCCCCGCCGCCCAGGCGAGCCCCGCGGCGACGCCCTCCAGGGTGGCGGCGTGCAGGACGCCGTCGTCGGTGAGGCGCCAGTCGATCTCCACGCCGTCGACGACGAGTTCCTCGTGCTCGACGTAGACGGACGGGGTCTTCCGGCCCAGCAGCACCCGCACCGGCTCGGGCACGTCGTGCTCGGCGCCCTCGGAGGTGACCTCCCCGGTGACGGACTCGCTCAGCCGCCGCACCTGGAACAGTTCGGCCAGGTCGGCGGCGCGGGACGGCCGTACGGGAAGCAGCGGGACGCCCTCGGTGAACGGCAGCAGGTCGGGCGAGTCGCACACCACGGCGTCGGCCGCGTCCACGACCTCCACCCGGCCGTCGGTGACGGCCCGCAGGTCGTCCGGCAAGGTCACCTGCTCCGGGTCCAGCTCGGCCAACGACCCGTACAGCGCGTGCAATTGAGAGCCCGTCACCTCACGCTCGGGGTCGGCGAGCCGCTCCAGCAGCTCGGCGGCACCGCCGGGCTCGTCCAGCAGCGCCGCGACGGACGTCCGCACGCCCAGTGCCCTCAGCACCTGCTCGTCCTCGAACCCGGTCGCGTCGGCCTCGTCGTAGAGCCCGCGCAGCAGCGCATCGCCGCCGGCGGCCCGCAGACCGGCCGGGCGGCGGCCGTCGAGCACCGGGTTCCCGCGCAGCCACCAGGCGGTGTACGGGCGAACGACCTCGTGTGTCCCGTCCGGCAGCAGGATCCGCACGGGCTGGACGATGGCGTCCCTGAGCGGCGGCCGGGACAGCAGCGTCAGCGCCTGCGCCCACTTGTCCTCGTCGACGAGGTCCAGATCCCGTACGGCGACGATCTCGGTGGCGACCGGAGGCACCGGGCTGTCCGGGAAGCGGTCGAGGATGTCCTCGCACCACACGTCGACGGCGTCCAGCAGGCCCGCGTCGTCGGGCTCGGCGAAGTCGCCCTCGCGGGGCTCCAGTTCGTCCGGGTCGAGGACGACGTCGGTGGCGCGGACGAGCGCGAAGTTCACCAGGACACCGCAGGCGGCCAGCGGTTGTTCGCCCCACTTGCCGGCCAGCTCGGCGTCCACGGCGGCGAGTTCGCCCTCGCGCATGACCTGGGCGAAGGGGCTTCCGGGGTAGACGAGTTCGCAGGCCGGGGCCGGTTCGCCGTCCTCGTCGGGCAGGGCGAGCGAGCCGAGCCAGGGCTCGTCACCGGGCTCCAGCGCGGCGTCCCGCGCCAGCGCGAGCACGGTGTCGGCCAGTTCGTCGGCGTCGAGGACGTCCTCTTCCCAGTTCACGCCGCCCTCGTCGTCCAGGGACGCGGCGACGGCGGCCCGGACCTGCGGGGTGGTGAGGATGGCCCGGGGTGTCGCGGGCAGCGCGCCGAGCTTCTCCAGGATCGGGTGGGAGGCGTCCGGGTGGGCGACCTTCAGTCCGAGCCGGGCCAGCACCTCGGGGTCGATCCGGGCGGCCTCCGCGCTGGGCAGCAGGATCTGCCGTGGCCCGATGGTCGTCCGGCCGTCGGCCAGCGGGACCGGCAGCCCAGACAAGCGGTCCGGGTCGATCCCGGCCAGGCTGTCGTAGAGCCGCCGCCACCAGCCGGGGTCCTTCTCCAGCCCGGCGAGGCGGTCGATCGCGTCGGTCAGCGGGACGCGGGCGACGCCCAGGGTCCGCAGTTCGGCGCGGCGCTCCAGCCCGGCGGGCAGCAGCGTGGGCAGCACCTCGGCGAGCACCCGCACGGTGTCCGCGCCCGCGCCCTCGACGATCTCGGCGTCCCGGGGCCGCAGGGCATCGGGCAGGTCGTCGCCCTCGTGGGGAGGAACGGCGGGCGGCAGGAAGGCCGGGTGGGCGGGCGGGAGGAACTCGGTCCGCGGCAGCCGGTCCAGGATCGCCTGGCGCAGGGCGCCGTCCAGCTCGCCCTTGCCGAGCGGGCCGGGCACCAGGCCGATGATGCCGGAGGTCACCGGCCGCCAGTCGCCGAGGAGTTCGGCGTAGGCGTCGGCCGCGCGCTGGACGAGGAAGTCGGTCAGCGGGCCGGGAGCGGCGTGCCGACGGGTGGAGTCCAGCGGGAACGAGGCGATGAGCAGCGCCGGGACGCCGAGCGGTTCGTCGCTCGGGGTGGGGGCGTGCACGACCGCGCTGGTGCGGGGCCGGGCCGGGCTGCCGTCGCTGTCCACGGGGACGGCCCAGGTGACGGCCCAGTGGGGCCGCAGCCGCTCCTCGACGGGCCGGTCGGCGAGGAGGTCGGGGGTGAGGGGGCCGTGAGCCGCCGCGGTGCGCCAGTGGGTGACGCCGTGGACGGAGTCGTCGACGACGGTGAAGGCACCGTCGGTACGGCGGGTGAGGGCCCGCGGGCTCTCCCCGTTGATCTCGACGACCAGCTCTTCGAGTCCGGGGAGGGTGAGCAGCAGGGCGTCGTCGACGGCCCTCAGGAGCCGTTCGGTGAGATCGGCGGCGGCCGCGTCGCGCAGCGGCAGGATGACGGCGGTGTCGTACGGGTCGGGTGCGGTGCCCTCGGCGGCGTACGGCAGCCGCAGCAGCGGTACGTGCCCGTCGCGGCGCCGCACCTCGTCGCCGAGGCCGGGGCTGTGCCGGGCGGTCTCGGCGGCCAGCGCCCTGGCCTCGGCGAGCGACCAGCGCACACCGCCGTGCCGGCCGACGACGGCGGGCTCGTCGGTGACGGAGAGGACGGCGGCGAACCCGACACCGAACCGTCCCACGGAGGACGTGTCCCGCGGGTCTCTCTTGGCCGAGGCGCGCAGCGTGGACAGGGACTCCACTCCGGCGGCGTCCAGCGGGGCGCCGGTGTTGGCGGCGACGAGCACCCCGTCGCGCAGGGTGAGCCGCAGCCGTCCCGGCTTGCCGGCCCGGGCCGCCGCGTCGGCGGCGTTCTGGGTCGAGGGCGGCCCGGGCACGGGCAAGACGGCCGTCGCCCTGCACCGCGCCGCCTACCT
>NZ_JBEXSH010000067.1:0-18740 GCF_040613555.1 Streptomyces sp. NPDC006265 | reverse complement strand
ACCAGCCTGACCGCCCTTGACCAGGTCAGCCTGGAGGTTGCAAAGGGCAGCCTGACCGCCGTGGTCGGCCCCTCCGGCTCCGGCAAGTCCAGCTTGCTGGCCGTCGCCGCCACCCTCGTCACCCCCGACGCCGGCACCGTCGCCATCGACGGCACCTCCACCACGGGCATGACCCGCGCAGAGCTCACCGACCTGCGCCGCCACAAGATCGGCATCGTCTTCCAGCAGCCCAACCTCATCGTCTCGCTCACCGCCGTCGAACAACTCCAGGTCATGGCCCAGGTCGACGGCCGAAAGCCCCGCACCGCCCGGGGCCGGGCCATGGAACTCCTCGAGGCGGTCGGCCTGACCGACCAGGCCGATCGTCGCCCCCACCAGCTCTCCGGCGGCCAGCGCCAGCGCGTCAACATCGCCCGCGCCCTGATGAACGACCCCACCGTCCTGCTGGTCGACGAACCCACCAGCGCCCTCGACCACGAACGCGGCGCCGCCGTCATCGACCTGATCACCCGCCTCACCCACCAGCAGGCCACCGCCACTGTCCTGGTCACCCACGACCGCACCCACCTCACCGCCGTCGACCAGATCGCCGAAGTCCACGACGGAAGACTCACCCTCCCGGCCGTGGCGTCCTGAGCTGTGGGGAAGGAAGTCAGCGCGGGCGTACTTCCGCCGCGCCGGCACCGCTGTTCGGAAGGCAGGACCACTGTCCAGCAACTGGTTGCGGTACTCGTTTTCGAGACACCCATGTAGCCAGTTGCCGTTGGACGGATGCGGATCGTGCCCTGTGCGTGCTCGTCAGTCCGCCCTCGCTGGATGCGTGAGGTTCGCTCCGGTCGCCGGGTCGAACACGTGAGCCTTGGACATGTCGACCCGCAGCTCGATCGGTTCGCCCTCACGGGCACGCGTGGCGGCGCCCAGGCGGGCCACGATGTTGTTGGTGTCGGCGCCGGTGTCACGCAGGCCCGAGTCCGCGGCGAGTTCCTCCAGCTCGGTGGTCGTCGCGGGCCCGCCCTCCGCGGTGAAGTAGACGAACACATCGGAGCCCAGCGACTCCAGTACCTCCACGGTGGCGGTGAAGACCGGGCCCGTCCGGTCCCGGTCGGGTGACAGGGCCACGTCCTCGAATGCCTCCGGTCGCAGCCCGACGATGACCTCACGGGGCGCGTTCTGACGTTCCAGCATCTGCCTCGTACGGTCGTCGAGGGTCAGCTCGCCGAGGGACGAGCGCAGGGCTCCGCCCTCCACGATGGCGTTCAGGAAGTTCATCGCCGGAGAGCCGATGAAGCCCGCGACGAAGATGTTGTTCGGCGCGTCGTACAGGTCGGCGGGGGTGCCGATTTGCTGGACCAGGCCCTGTCGCATGACCACGACCCGGTCGCCGAGCGTCATCGCCTCGGTCTGGTCGTGGGTGACGTACACGGTGGTCGTGCCAAGGCGCCGCTGCAGCCGGGAGATCTGGGTGCGCATCTGTACCCGGAGTTTGGCGTCCAGGTTGGACAGCGGCTCGTCCATCAGGAACGCCTTGGGGTCACGGACGATCGCCCGCCCCATGGCCACCCGCTGGCGCTGACCGCCCGAGAGGTTGGCGGGCTTGCGGTCCAGATGCTCGGCCAGGTCGAGGATCCGGGCGGCTTCCGTCACCTTGGCGTCGATGGTGGCCTTGTCCACCTTGGCCAGGCGCAGCGGGAAGCCCATGTTCTCCCGGACGTTCAAGTGCGGATACAGCGCATAGCTCTGGAACACCATGGCGACATCCCGCTCCTTGGGAGCCAGGTCGTTGACGACTCGGTCTCCGATGCGCAGGGTGCCCTCGGTGATGTCCTCAAGTCCGGCGATCATGTTCAGGGTGGTGGACTTGCCGCATCCCGACGGTCCGACCAGGATCACGAACTCGCCGTCGGCGATCTCGAGGTTCACGTCCTTCACGGCGAGGGCCCCGTCGGGAAAGCGCTTGGTGACTCCCTCAAGGATGATCTCGGCCATGGTTGATGCCTCCTTGCCTTCATGCCTTCCGGGTCCGAGCACTGCGGTCGGTGTCTCGGGCCGGTGGCCTGTCTGCCGCGGTCGGCCCGTTCACCCCTTGACTGCCCCGGAGGTCAGTCCGGCGACGATCCGCCGCTGGAAGAGCAGGACGAAAACGATGATCGGGATGGTGATGACCACAGCGGCGGCGGCGATCGACCCTGTGGGCTGCTGGAACTGCGAGCTCCCGGTGAAGAACGCGATCGCGGCCGGCACGGTGCGTGCGGACTCGGTGGACGTCAGTGAGATCGCGAACAGGAAGTCGTTCCAGCAGAAGATGAACACCAGGATGGCCGTGGTGAACACGCCCGGCGCGGCCAGCGGCGCGATGACCAGCCGAAAGGCCTGCGCGGGCGTCGCCCCGTCGACCTTGGCGGCCTTCTCCAGATCCCAGGGGATCTCCCGGAAGAACGCCGACAGGGTGTAGATCGCGAGCGGCAGGGAGAAGGTCATGTACGGGATGATCAGCCCGATCCAGGTGTCGAAGATTCCGATGAACCGCTCGATGTTGAACAGCGGTGACACCAAGGAGATCGGCGGGAACATGGCGATCAGCAGTGACATGCCGATGAGCACCCGCTTCCCGGGGAAGCGCAGCCTGGCCACCGCGTAGGCGGCGATGGTGCCCAGCACCACCGCGATCACCGTGGCGATCAGCGCGATACCGATCGAGTTGATCAGCGCACGGGTGAACTCGGCGGTCTTGAAGATGCCCCGGTAGTTCTCCCAGGTCCAGTTCCTGGGGATGTAGTCGCCGTCCGTGAGGGTGCCGGGGTCCTTGAACGACAGCGCGACGATCCACCACACCGGGAACAGGGCGTACAGCACCACCACGATGTTCAGGACGCCCCATCGGGTGGCGTGTGTCTTTCCCACGGCGGCCATCAGCGCTTCACCTCCGCGCCGGGTGCGGCGGCACCGAACAGTTTGACGAAGGTGAAGGCGATGATCCCGACGCAGATGAAGATCAGAACCGAGATCGCCGACCCGATGCCCAGGTTCAGCGCGGTGAACAAGTTGTCGTACCCGAGGATCGACAGAGAGCCGGTCCCGTGGGCGCCCGCGGTCAGGATGTAGATGTTGTCGAAGATCCGGAACGCGTCCAGTGTGCGGAAGAGCAGTGCCACCAGGATGGCCGGTTTCATCAGCGGCAGCATGATCTTGGTGAAGCGCTGCCAGGCGGTGGCACCGTCCACCATGGCCGCCTTCAGGGTCTCCTCGGGGACCAGTGCCAGACCCGCGAGCAGCAGCAGGGCCATGAACGGCGTCGTCTTCCACACCTCGGCGAGAATGATCAGCCAGAGGGCGGACCACTGCGCGGTCAGGGGTGCCTCTCCGGTGGGCAACAGCTCTGCGAGGTATCCGAGTTCCGGGGTCCAGGCGTACTGCCAGGAGAAGGCGGCGACCACGGTGACGATTCCGTACGGAATGAGAACCGACGTGCGCACGGCGCCGCGCCAGAAGATCGTGCGGTGCATGACCAGGGCGAGCCCCATTCCGAGAGCCAGTTCGATCGCCACGGACACGGCGGTGATGAAGAGCGTCACCCAGAAGGCGTCCCACCAGAACGGAGAGGAGAGCACCGCCCCGTAGTTGCTCAGGCCCACGAACTCCGCCTGCCCGGGAAAGCGCAGGTCGTACCGCTGGAGGGACAGATAGACGGCGTACCCGATGGGGTAGGCGGTCACGGCGATCATGACGACGACCGCGGGCGCGCAGAGCAGCCAGCCGAGTCGCCGCTCCTGCCTGGCGCCCGCCGAGAGTGCCGCCTGGTCCGGCGCCGCCTGCTCCGTCTCCGCCTCGGGGGGCGGCGGGGCTCCGGCCGGTTGCGCGCGGGTGCTCATCTCGGGCCGTCCGAGGAGGAGGCCCGCGCACCGGGGTGCCGGCTGACGGGGTGCTGCGGGAGGAGGTGGTTCACGGGATCACACCCTTGGATCGCAGGGCATCGTCGATCTGCTCCCTGATGGTGGCGACGGAGCTCTCCGGTTCGATCCCGGACGGCGGGGACAACGTGTGGGAGACCGCGATCGACACGTTCTGGTAGACCGGCGTGATCGGGCGCACACTCGCCGACTCCAGGGCGGCCAGCACCTCCCCGGAGAAGGGGTACTCCTTCATGAACGCGGGATCGTCGTACAGGGAGCGCAGAGTGGGCGGCAGACCGCCCTCGAGCGCGGCGGTGAGCTGGTTCTCCCGGTTGCGCAGGCACAGCGCCGCCTCGAAGGCCAGGTCGGGGTGGCGCGAGTAGGCGCTCACCGCCAGATCGATGCCGCCGATGGTGGGCCGTGCCGGGCGGTTCGCGTCGACCCGAGGGTACGGCGCCCAGCGGAAGTTCTTGAACAGCTCGGGGTTGTTGGCTCTCATCGACGGATAGACGAACGGGTAGTTGAGCTCGAACGCCGCCACCCCCGACTCCATGGCGAGGCGGTTCTGGTCCTCCATCTGGTTGGACAGGGAGGGGTCCGCGGCCGGGGAGTTCGCCAGATCGCGCATGATCCCGGCGGCCCGCACGGCAGGAGGACCGAGGGAGGGCTCGGTCGCGCTCGCGTTGAGGATGGAACCGCCCGCACTGTTGATCAGCGAGTTGAACCAGACGGTCAGGCCCTCGTACTGGGCACCCTGGATCTCCACGAAGTGCGGTTTGCCCTGCCGGGCGAGGGCGCCGGCCATGTCCAGCATCTCGGCCCAGGTCCTGGGTGGCGTGGGCACCAGGTCCTTGCGATACCACAGGAGCTGGGTGTTGGTGTTGTACGGGACCGCGTACAGCTTGCCCTTCCACGTCGAGGTCTGCAGCGGTACGCGCAGGGTGCCCTCGACGGCCTCCTGCTTCGCCTTCCCCGTCCATTCCCGGACCCAGCGCGCCTCGGCGAACTCCGCCGCCCAGGTGACGTCCAGGCCCAGGATGTCGAGCGAGTCGTCCTCGGCGGCGAGTCTGCGGACGAGCTGCTGGCGCTGGCCGTCCGCGGCGCGCGGAAGCTTGTGGTAGCTGATCGAGTAGCGGCCGCCCGACGCCTGGCTGCACCGGTCCGCCGCTTTCTGGAGCGCACCGGAGTCGTCCGGGAAGTTGTACCAGTTGAGGGTGGGTCTGCCGGAGGCCTCGTCACTGCCACAAGCTGCGAGCACCGACGCCAACAACGGCAGCACGGCGAACGCCCGCAGCCATCGCGTCCCTCGGGGACGTCCCCTCTGACCCGAAACGGGTCGGCAGCCGCACCTCGCGTGCACCGCTCCACACCTCGCTTCCGGACGAGGGCACGAGATTCGGCCCTCGTATTGTGTCCCTCGCAGCGAACACTAGAGACCATCGAAAGCGACATCAAGGACATAACGCATCGACCCGCCAGGGAACCGCCTCGGTGAACCCGCGAGCACGGAAGGGGGACCGCAGGGAGGCACCTGGACAGATCGGAAGGTTCAACTGTCGCCCCGGGCGCGCACCTTGACCGAGTCAAAGCGCGTTACACGACCGCCTTCCGGCGTTCGGTCCCCAACCAGTCCCCGCGAACAGCGAAGAGGCCACTTCCGATCAACCGAAAGTGACCTCCGACCTGCTACTTCGCAAGTCGGGACGACAGGATTTGAACCTGCGACCCCTTGACCCCCAGTCAAGTGCGCTACCAAGCTGCGCCACGTCCCGCGCGCGCCACCCGCGGTGAGCCGCGTGATCGCGCGAACAGCACTGTACCCCACACCCCTGGCCGCGCCGAAAGCGGGCCGCGCGGGACAATCGGCGTATGGGCAGCACAGGAGAGACCTATCCGGACCGGCCGGGCGACGCACGGGACCGCGACAGTGAAGGGCGGGCGCGCAATGCCCGTCCCAGGGACGGTCTCGGGCGGCCCCTGCCGTACGGCGCGGACGGTGTGCCCCGGCAGCCCGAGGGCGTCGTCCGCACCCCGCAGGAGACCGTCACGGAAGCCCAGCGGCTGCTGGAGGAGGGCAAGCCGTTCCATGCGCATGAGGTGTTCGAGGACGCGTGGAAGTCGGGGCCTGATCAGGAGCGTGAGCTGTGGCGCGGGCTCGCCCAGCTCGCCGTGGGGCTCACGCACGCCGCCCGGGGCAATTCGACCGGCGGGGCCCGGCTCCTGCGGCGCGGGGCGGGAGCGGCCGAGGCCTGGGCGTCCGGGGCCGGGCAGGCCCTGCCGCACGGCATCGACGTCGTGAGCGTGGCCGCGTGGGCACGGGAACTGGCCGCGGATGTGGAACGAACGGGTCGGCCGGTGGACGCGGGCGGCCGGGCGCCCCGGCTGCGGGGTCCGGAAGCGGGGCGCTGAGCTGCGGCGACGGACGCTCGCCCGGCCCACTCAAGGGAGCGACGAGCCGACCCTCGGTGTACCCGTTCCCTCCCCGTGCGGCAGACTCGGGCCGTGCGAAAGATTCATGTCATCGGTATCGGCGCGGGCGACCCCGACCAGCTCACCCTCCAGGCGGTCAAGACGCTGCGGAGCACGGACGTGTTCTTCATCCTGGACAAAGGTGAGGTGAAGGCGGATCTCACGGGGCTGCGCCGGGACATGCTCGACGTGCACGTACCCGAGGGGACGTACCGCGTCGTCGAGGCACGCGACCCCGAGCGGGACCGCGGCGCCGGCGGCACGGCCTACTCCCCCGCCGTCGGGGACTGGCGCAGCGCCCGGGCCGACATCTACGAGCGGCTGATCACCGGGGAACTCGGCGACGAGCAGACCGGGGCGTTCCTGGTGTGGGGCGACCCGTCGCTGTACGACAGCACGCTCGGGATCCTGGAGGAGGTGCTGGAGCGGGGCGCCGTGGCGTTCGAGTACGACGTCGTGCCCGGCATCAGCAGTGTCTCTTCGCTCGTCGCCCGGCACCGCACGGGTCTCAACCGTGTGGCCCGGCCGGTGCAGATCACCACCGGCCGACGGCTGGCGGAGGGCTTCCCGGAGGGTGTGGACGACGTGGTCGTGATGCTCGACGCCCACCAGACCTTCCGGCACTACGCGCAGGAGGACGTCGACATCTACTGGGGCGCCTACATCGGCACTCCGGACGAGATCCTCGTCTCCGGCCCGATCGCGGAGGCCGCCCCCCGTATCGAGCGGCTGCGGGCCGAGGCCCGTGAGCGCAAGGGCTGGATCATGGACACGTATCTGCTGCGCCGACACCCCCGCGGCTGACGGGACGGGCGGGCACGTCACGGGCACCCGGGGAGCCATGGGCTGTCGCGCGGTCGGGAGACGTCCCTCCCCACCGGCTCGGTGTGAGCGACCTACCCGATCCCCAGCCGTTCCAACACGCCCGCCACATCCGGTACCGCCGTCACGCCGTCCGGCAGCGGCGGCCGCCGTACGACCACGACCGGCAGTGCGAGGTCCCGGGCCGCGGTCAGTTTGGCCGCTGTGGCCGCTCCCCCGCTGTCCTTGGTCACCAGGACGTCGACGCGGTGCTCGCGCAGCAGGGCCGTCTCGCCGGGGACGGTGAACGGGCCACGGGCGAGCAGCACATGGGTGCCGGACGGCATCGGCGGCTCGGGGGGATCCACCGATCGCACGACGAAGTGCAGGCGCGAAAGGTGGGCGAAGGAGGCCAGGCCGAGGCGCCCGGTGGTGAGCAGCACCCGGCGGCCGAGGCGCGGCAGCAGGTCCGCGGCCGCGTCCAGTGAGGGGACGGAATGCCACTGGTCGCCGGGGCCGGGCCGCCACCCGGGGCGGCGGAGCACCACCGCGGGTACGCCGGTCTCGGCCGCGGCGCGGGCCGCGTTGACCGTGATCGACTCGGCGAAGGGGTGCGTGGCGTCGACGAGCGCGTCCACGCCCTCCTCCCGCAGCCAGCCGGCCAGTCCCGGTGCCCCGCCGAAGCCTCCGACGCGCACCTCCCCGTCGAGCGCCGCCGGCTTTGCCACGCGCCCCGCGAGGGACGTTGTGACGCGCACGCCGGGACGCGCGCACAGCGCGGTGGCCAGGGCTCGGGCCTCGGCCGTGCCGCCGAGGATCAGGACGTGAGGGGACACGACGTCGAGCGTACGAGGTCGGGTGCTGCGGATGCCGGGACGGGGGCCGACCGGCTGAGGCAGCGGGACGGGTGGTGCCGGCCGGAGAACCGGTGAACCGCAGCGCGACGGTGCCGACCGGCGAAGGCCGCTCCCCGTGGTTATCGTCCTGGCATGGAGTTTGTGCGTGCCGTGCTCATCGACATCGACGGGGTGCTCACCGTCTCATGGCGGCCGCTGCCCGGGGCCGTCGAGGCGCTGCGGGAGGTCCGGGAGGCCGGGTTCGGCGTTCTGCTGGTCACCAACACCACGTCCCGTACCCGGGCGTCGATCGCCCGGACGCTGGCGGAGGCGGGGTTCCCGGTGTCCGCCGAGGACATCCTGACCGCGCCCGCCGCCACCGCCGCGTATCTCGCCGAGCACTGTCCCGGCGCCCGGTGCGCGCTGCTGAACAGCGGCGACATCGCGGAGGACCTCGACGGTGTCACGGTCGTCGAGGCGAGTGAGACCGGGGCCGTGCCGGATGTCGTCCTGGTCGGCGGGGCCGGTCCCGAGTTCGGTTACGCGGCGCTCGACCGGGTCTTCGGGCATCTGCAGCGCGGGGCCCGGTTGGTGGCGATGCACCGCAACCTGTACTGGCGTACGGCCGAGGGGCTGCGGCTGGACGCGGGGGCGTTCCTGACCGGGCTGGAGCGGGCCGCGCGGGTGGAGGCCGAGATCACCGGCAAGCCGGCGCGGGCGTTCTTCGCGTCGGCGCTCGCCCGGCTGGGCGTCGGTGCGGACGAGGCGGTGATGGTCGGGGACGACGTCGAGTCCGACGTGCTGGCGGCGCAGCGCGCCGGGGTCACCGGGGTGCTCGTGCGGACCGGGAAGTTCCAGCCGGAGACGCTGCGGGCCGCCGACGGCGCGCCCGACCACGTGATCGGCTCGTTCGCGGACCTTCCGGCGCTGCTGCGGGGGTCAGCGCAGCAGTAGTTGCAGACCGCCCACGACGGTCGCCGCGATGACGAGCTGCTCGAACAGCCGCTGGTTGATCCTGTGCACGGCCCACTTGCCGAACAGCGCGCCGGGCACGACGAACGCCACGAGCGCCAGGTCGAGGAGCAGCGAGCGGCCGTCGATCAGGCCGAGGCCGGCGCTGAAGGGCAGCTTGGAAACGTTGACGATCAGGAAGAAGAAGGCCGAGGTGCCGAGGAAGCCGAGCTTGCGGAAGCCCGCCGAGAGCAGGTACATCGACATCACGGGGCCGCCCGCGTTGGCGACCATGGTGGTGAAGCCGCCGAGGACGCCGTAGGAGCGGGCCTTGAGCCGCCCCGACCGGGTGGTGACCGACTCGGGCTCCTCCCCCGTGTCGGCCGTACGCCGGCGCCACACGGTCACGGCGGCCATCAGCAGCAGGATCGCGCCGATCGAGGTCCGTACGACCGCGTCGTCCGCCCAGAGCAGGAACACCGTCCCGACGACGACGCCCGCGGCGACCGCCGGGAACAGCCGCCACAGCGTGGGCCAGTGGGCGTGCCGCCGGTAGGTGGCGACGGCCAGGAGGTCGCCGGCGATCAGGATGGGCAGCAGCACGCCGGTGGAGGCACGGGCGGGCAGCACGGCGGCGAAGATGGCGAGGCTGACCGTGTTGGCCCCGCTCACGGCGGTCTTGGAGAAGCCGACGAGAAGGGCCGCGAGGGCGAGGGCGGCGAACTCCCAGCCGGTGATGTGCCAGAGCGTCATGGTGTTCATGCGAACACTGATGCTATGTGCAACGAACAGGTGCCCGTAAGCGCTGTCTCGCCTGGTGGGCCAGGCCAGGATCGCTAGGGCCGTTCGACGAGGACCGCGCTGCCCTGTCCCACCCCGACGCACATCGTGGCAAGCCCGCGTCCCGCCCTCGTACGCCGCATCCGGTGGAGCAGCGTCGTCAGGATGCGGGCGCCCGAGCAGCCCAGGGGGTGACCGAGGGCGATGGCGCCGCCGCTGGGGTTGACCAGGTCGGGGTCGATGCCGAGCTGGTCCACGCAGGCCAGGGCCTGGGCGGCGAAGGCCTCGTTGAACTCGGCCTCCTCCAGGTCGCCGATGCTCCAGCCGGCGCGGGTCAGCACCTTGCGGGTGGCGGGGACGGGGCCGATGCCCATCACGTCGGGGTGGACACCGGCGGAGGCGCCGGCGACGTAGCGGCCCAGGGACGTAAGGCCCAGGCCGTTCAGGGCGTCTTCGCTGACGAGGAGGAGGCCGGCGGCGCCGTCGTTCATCGGCGAGGCGTTGCCCGCGGTGACCGTGCCGCCGTCACGGAAGACCGGCTTCAGCCGGGACAGCTTCTCGTACGAGGTGTCCTCGCGGACGCATTCGTCGGTGTCGACGACCACGCCGTCGGGGCGCTCCACGGGGAGGAGTTCGTCGTCGAAGTGGCCGTTCTTGCGGGCCAGGACGGCGCGCTGGTGGCTGTGCAGGGCGAAGTCGTCCTGGCGTTCACGCGGGATGCCGTACCGCGCGGCGACCTCCTCGGCGGTCTCACCCATGGCCAGCAGTCCGTGCAGATCGCGCATCGCCGGGTTGACCAGGCGCCAGCCGAGGCGGGTGTCGGCGGTCTCCATGCGGTGCGGCAGGGCCTCGTCGGGGCGGGGCAGCACGAACGGGGCGCGGCTCATCGACTCGGAGCCGCCGGCGATCACGATGTCGGCCTCGCCGGCGGCGATGGTGCGGGCGGCCGTGGTCACGGCCTCCAGGCCCGAGGCGCAGAGGCGGTTGACGGTGGCGCCGGGCACGGAGTCGGGGAGGCCGGCGAGCAGCGCGGCCATGCGGGCGACGTTGCGGTTGTCCTCGCCGGCCTGGTTGGCGGCTCCCCAGTAGACGTCGTCGATCCGGGCGGGGTCCAGCTCGGGCACGCCGGTGACCAGGGCACGGACGACCGTCGCCGCGAGGTCGTCGGGCCGTACCGAGGAGAGGGATCCCCGCAGCTTGCCGATGGGGGTGCGGCGGGCGGCCGCGAAGTGGACGGGACGCACGAGAGGCTCCTCACGCCGCGCGACAACGCGCATTAATTAGCACTGCTAGTTTCGGACTATAGACCCTCCCTCTGCCGTCTGTGAAGATTCTGCGCCTCCCAGGGTTTGTCAGGGGGCATATCGCAGGCCGGACGACCCACATGCGTCGCGTTTACACCAGCATGCCCGGGGCACCCGCGCGTTCATGGAGTGGTTGCGGAGCGCCGCGTGCGTGGACGAGGACCCCGAGTTGTTCTTTCCCGTCGGCACCGCCGGCCCCGCCCTGCGTGACATGGGCGCCGCGAAGCGGGTCTGCGCGCGCTGCCCGGTGACCGACCAGTGCCTGAGTTTCGCGCTGGGCAGCGGTCAGGCCTCGGGAGTGTGGGGCGGCACCGGTGAGGAGGAGCGCGACGCACTGCTCCGGACGAGCAGGAACGACGCGAGAAGGAGAAGTGCCCTATGACGACTGTGCGAAGCACACTGCCCGACGACGCCCGGAAGGTCGCCTGCGAGGCACTCCAGGACACCTTGGTGGATCTGCTCGGGCTCTCGCTGGTCGGGAAGCAGGCGCACTGGAACATCGTCGGACCGCGGTTCCGGTCCATTCACCTCCAGCTGGACGAGGTGGTCACGGCGACGCGGGACTTCGCCGACACGGTCGCGGAGCGGTCCGCGGCGCTCGGCGTCCCGCCGGACGGCCGCCCGGAGACCATCGCCAAGGCCTTCACGCTGCCCGCCCCCGAGGAGGGCTGGGTGCGCGACTCGGAGGCCGTGCAGCTGATGGTGGAGGCGCTGCAGGAAGCTGTGGGCGGGCTGCGCGAGCGCATCGACGCGACCGAGAAGGCCGACCCGGTCACCCAGGACCTGCTGATCGGCATCACCGCGGAGCTGGAGAAGCAGCGGTGGATGTTCGACGCCGAGAACTTCCCCCGCTGATCCGCGGGGCGACGGCGCACAGCATCCGACGTACGTACGGAAGGGGCAGGCGATGACCGACGCCCTCGAACTCGACGCGCTGTGGGAGGACTTCCACCGCGTGGTGAACATGACCTCGCAGGAACTCGCGGCCTGGCTGCGGGTCCGCGACGCCGACGAGACCACCGAGCCGCTGCCGGACCAGGCGGGCTCCGCCACCGGGCAGCACGTCCTGGCGATCCTCCAGAAGCGGCGCACCGACCTGACCGAGGACGACCTGCGCGTGATGCGGAAGGTCGTGGAGACGGTCACCGACCAGGTAGACCTGGAGAACGAACCCGAGCCCGAGGTGACGGCCGAGGACACCCGCCGCCGGCACCGGCTGATGACGGTCGGGCACGACCCGCTGAAGGGATAGGCCATGGGTCGCCGGGAGCGCGTCGTACGGGAACTCGTCGGCGCGCACGGCCGGACCTACGCCGAGGAGGCGGGCATCGCGCTGAAGGACACCCCGCAGCCGCTGTACCGGCTACTGGTGCTGTCCCATCTGCTCAGTGCCCGCATCCGCGGTTCGATCGCGCTGGCCACCGCCCGTGCCCTGCACGAGGCGGGGCTGCGCGACCCGCGGCGCATGGAGCAGGCCTCGTGGCAGGAGCGGGTCGACGCGCTGGGCCGGGGCGGCTACCGGCGCTACGACGAACGTACGGCCACCCAGCTCGGGGAGGCCGCCCAGCTGCTGAACGAACGGTGGGGCGGCGACCTGCGACGACTGCGGCGGGAGGCGGACGGCAAGGTGCCCGAACTGCGCCGCCTGCTCCAGGAGTTTCCCGGCATGGGCCCGGCCGGCGCCGGCATCTTCCTGCGCGAGGCGCAGGGCGTCTGGCCGGAGACGGCCCCCTTTCTGGACGCCAAGGCCCTCCAGGGCGCCGAACGGCTGGATCTGCCGAAGGACCCCGAGCGCCTCACCGAACTGGCCGGGGGCACCGACCCGGCCGTTCTGGCTGCCGCGCTGGTACGGGCGGCGGTGGACAAGGAGGTCGTACGGGACACGCTCAGCCGTGCCGGGTGAGCGGCCCCATCATTCGCGCAGCCGGCCTTCACCCGAGCAGCCGGGCCTCATCCGAACCGCCCGCCTTCACCCGGGCAACCGGCCCTCACCCGAGCAACCAGCCCCCGTCCACCGCCAGTTCGACCGCGTTCACCGACCGGTTCCGCAGCAGGAAGTCAACCGCGTCCACCACGTCGGCCATCTCGGCGAGCCGCCCCGTGGGTGTCTCGGTGCGCAGCGTGGCGAGGACCTTCTCCGGCTTGGCCTGCCAGTACGGGCTGTCGCCCACGACACCGGGGTGCACGGCGTTGACCCGGACGGGAGCGAGCTCCACGGCGAGGGAGTTCATCAGGCCGCGCACCCCCGCGTTGACCGTCGCCACCGTCGTCGCACCCGGGTAGGGGCGTTCCTTGGCCTGGCCGCCGAAGAGCACGATGGCGCTGTCGTCGTGCAGCCGGCCGCGCAGCGTGTGCACGACCTCCGTGTAGCCGACGAGTTTGAGGGTGACCAGGCGCAGGGCGGCGTCGATGTCGTACTCGGTGACCTTGTTGTCGTCGCGCGAGACGCCCGCGATCACCAGGTGGTCGACGCGTCCCATGCCGGCCAGGGCCGCCGCGATCTCCAGCGGCCGTTCCAGGTCGAGGGCGAGTCCGCGCGCGCCCGCCTCCTTCGCGACCACGTCGGCGCGCTGGGCGTCGCGGCTGGTGAGCACCACGTCGTCCCCGCGCTCGGCACATGTGCGGGCGAACTCCAGCCCGATCCCGGACGTTCCCCCGACGACGAGCACACTGCTCATGACTCCTCCTCCAGTGCCGCGCGCAGGTAGTCCCAGTCCCGCGTGAACCGGTACGAGTGCCGCGACGGCGGCTGCGGCGCCTGCGTCTCCAGCCAACGCAGGGGCCCCTGCCCCGCGTTGACGAAACCGTGCACGCATCCGGCGCCCGCCCAGGCCACATCCCCGGGCTCCAGGCGGTACCGCTCGCCGTCGAGGGTGGCCTCCGCGACGCCCTCCAGGATCAGATACGTCTCCTCGAAGGGGTGGTCGTGGGTGCCGATGATCCCGTCGGACGCGTACTGCACCATGAACATCGTCGAGGCGACCGCGCCCAGGTCGCCGTCGATCATCATCTTCACCGTGATCCCGCTGTAGACCAGCAGCGCGGTCCGCATGCTCGCCGTGGCGGCCAGCAGGTCCTGTGACTGCTTGCCCGGGTCCATCTGGCCGGGCTCGAAGTGGCCGAAGGCGCGGGTGCGCGGGTCACGGACGTCGACCCGGGCCGGCTCGCGCGCGGGCAGATCCGGCACGGCCTGGGTGTCGTGTCCGTAGCGGGCCCGCGGCACGGGGGCCAGCATGTCCGCCCAGCGTCCGCCGGTGCTCCCGGCCCCGCGCCAGGCATGCGGGACGCCGGTCGGCAGCAGGCCGTGGTCGCCCTCCTCCAACAGGTACGACCCGTCCGGCAGGTCGAGGATCACGGCCCCGTCGAGGACGAAGAAGGTCTCCTCGTAGGAGTGCACATGGGCGGGCACCCGGCCGTCGGGCCGCAGTTCGCACAGGCCGAAGCCGGTGTGGACGCTGCCGTCCTCCTCGCCGACCAGCGTCCAACGCCGATGGCCGTGGCCGTCGTACGGCGGCTCGGGCAGCTCGGCGGCGTGGCGCACCAGGTGGTTCGTCATACCGGTGCCTTCGCCCCCTTGGCCTCCTTCGCCGCGAGGAGCCGGTCGCGGGCCTCACCGACGAGCCGCAGGGCGCGTGCGGTGTCGCCGAGGAGCCGGCCGTCGCGTTTGTGGATCACGCCGTCGACGAGGACGGTGTCCACGTTGGAGACGTCGGCGCACAGGGTCACCGCGGCCGCCGCGTCGTGCACCGGGGCGACGTTCACAGCGGTGGCGTCGATCGCGACGATGTCGGCGCGCTTGCCGGGGGTCAGGGAGCCGGTGCGGTCCTCGAGCCCTGCGACGTGGGCGCCGTTCACGGTGGCGATCTCCAGCATCTGACGCGCCGTCAACATGGTGCTGGGGACCGGCATGTTGGCCTGCCAGCAGTCGGCGTTGACGCGGGCGCGTTCGGCGCCGAAGGCCGCGCGGATCTGGGTGAACATGTCACCCGGCACGGTGGTGACGACGTCGATGCTGAGCGCGGGCCGCAGACCGTGCTCGATGGCCTGCATCACGGGCGGCCAGCCGTGCCCCATCTGGAGCTCCACCTGTGGCGCGACCGACACCGTGCCGCCGCTGTCGGCGACCATCCGCCACTCCTCCCCGCTGAGGTAACAGCTGTGGACGTAGGTGGTGTCCGGGCCGAGCAGCCCCAGGTCATGGAGTTGCTTCACCATGCCGAAGCGGCCGGCCAGCCGCCCCATCGCCACGTGCACGGTGATCGGGAGGCCCAGCTCGCGCGCCATGGCCCACTCGGCCGCGACGACCTCGTCGACGCAGAAGCCGGGGCCGCGGGTGGCGAGGCCCATGGTCAGCAGGCCGTCGTCGGACGCGAAGTGCGTCGACCGGATCCGCCGTACGTCGTCCGCCGGAATCGCGATCCTGCTCTCGAACCAGTACTCCGCGAGGGAGGTGTTGGCGCTGCCGTACGCGTACTGCGCGCGGATGCCGGACTCCGCCAGGCCCTGGATCGCCGCGTCCGGGTGCTCGGGGGTGTTGTTGATGTGTGACCAGTCGACCAGCGTGGTGATGCCGGCGTTGAGGCACTCCAGCGCACCCGCGAGGTTGCCCGCGTACACGTCCTGCGGGGTGTACAGCGGTGCGAAGGTGTCGAGGATGTCGACGAAGTAGTCGTCGAGGGTGGCGTCGGGGGCGACACCCCGGATGGGGGCCTCCCAGGTGTGGCGGTGGGTGTCGACGAAGCCGGGGATCACGATGTGGCCGGTCATGTCGAGGACCTCGGCGTCGGCGCTGATCTCGGGCTCGACGGCCGTGATCCTGCCGTCCTCGACAAGGACGTCCCCCTGGGGCAGGTCCCCGATGTCCGGGTCCATCGAGATCACGTGACCGGAGCGCAGCAGTGTCCTTGTGGTCATCGCGCTTCCTCCCATGGGGTGTTCGATGGCGGATGTGCGGCTCAGTACGCGGCGAGCCTGCGGACCTCCGTGACGACCTTGTCGACGGTGGGGATGACCTGCTGCTCCAGCGCATCGGCGAACGGCAGCGGGACGCACTCCCCCGCCACCCGCCGTAGAGGCGCGTCCAGCAGGCCGAACCCCTCGTCGGCGACGACCGAGACGACGGTGGCGCCCCAGCCGCCCTGGTACGGGTTCTCCTCGACGGTGACGAGCCGCGAGGTCTTGCGCAGCGAGGCGAGGACGGTCGCGGCGTCCAGCGGGACCAGGCAGCGCAGGTCGACCACTTCGGCCTCGATGCCCTCCCCCGCCAGCACGTCGGCGGCCTTCAGGGCCAGGGGCACCATGGAGGCGAGCGCGACGAGTGTGATGTCGCCGCCCTCGCGGACGACGGCCGCCCGCCCCAGCTCGACGACGTGACCGGGCGGGGGCGGGGGGCCCTTGGTCGCGAACAGCCCCTTGTGTTCGAAGAAGACCACCGGGTCGTCGCTGCGGATCGCCGCGGCGAGCATGCCGATGACGTCGGCGGGTGTGGCCGGCGCCGCGATCTTCAGCCCGGGGACGGTCAGCGCCCAGTTCTCGGTGGCCTGGGAGTGCTGGGCGCCGAAGCCGAGTCCGCCGCCGTTGGCGGTGCGCACGACCAGGGGCACGGTCACCTGGCCACCGGTCATGTAGCGGACCTTGGGGATCTCGTTGGCGAGGTAGTCCCAGCAGCAGGCCAGGAAGTCGGAGAACATGATCTCCGCGACGGGTCGCATCCCGGTCATGGCGGCGCCCATCGCCGCGCCCACGATGGCCTGTTCGGATATGGGCGTGTCCCACACCCGCTCGGGTCCGAACTCCTTCAGCAGCCCCGTCGTCGTCTTGAACACCCCGCCGGCCGCGGCGATGTCCTCCCCCAGGCACACCACCGACGCGTCCCGCCGCATCTCGCGGGCGATGCCCTCGGCGACCGCGTCCCGGTAGGTGATCACGTCCGCCATGCGGCACCTCCGTCGGCCCACACGTCGGTCAGTGCCTCGCGCGGATCGGGCGGCGGCGCCGCCTTCGCCGCCTGCACGGCCCGCTCCACGACGGCCCGGGCCCGCTCGTCGGCCTCGGCGACCGTCTTTGCGCCGACCCCCAGCTCGGCCAGGTGTCCCCGCGCGAGGTCCAGCGGATCGTGCTTCAGCCAGCGTTCGACCTCCTCGGCCGGGCGGTAGGCCGCCGGGTCGGTGCGGCTGTGCCCGAAGTGACGGTAGGTCTCGGCCTCCAGCACGGCGGGCCCGTCTCCGGCCCGGGCCCGTCGCGCGAGCCGCCCCACCGCCTCCTCGACCGCCACGACGTCGTTGCCGTCGACGACCTCGCCCGGGATGCCGTGGGCGGGGGCACGGTCGGCGGCGGGGCGGGGCACGGCCGTGACGTCGGCGATCGGTGTGTACTCCATGTACAGGTTGTTCTCGCACACGAACAGCACCGGCAGCCTCCACACGGCGGCCAGGTTGAGGGACTCGTGGAAGGCGCCGATGTTGGTCGCGCCGTCGCCGAAGAAGGCGACCGCGAGCTGCTCGGTGCCGCGCAGCCGGGCCGACCATGCGGCGCCCACCGCCATCGGGAGATGCGAGCCGACGATGGCGTACGAACCGAGCATGCCGGTGGCCGCCTTGGTCAGGTGCATCGAGCCGCCCTTGGCCCCGCACAGCCCGGTCGCCCGGCTCATCAGCTCGGCGAGGCACTCCTCGGGGGTGGCGCCCCGGGCGAGGGCATGGTGGTGGCCCCTGTAGGTGGCGAACACATAGTCGTCCGGACGCAGGGCGGCGCTCGCCCCCACGGCGATCGCCTCCTGCCCGGCGGCCAGATGCGTGGTGCCCTTCACGAGGCCCTGGAGGAACAGGTCGTGGGCGGCCTTCTCCGTACGGCGGATGACGTTCATCCGCTCGTACCGGTCGAGGAGCGCGCCGGCGTCCATCAGCGGTCCCCGGTGTTGAGGTGGGACTGCGCCTCACGGCGGGTGTTCAGCTCGCCGCCCACCGTCCAGTACTTGCGCCCGGCCACCAGCAGTTCCTCGGCGGGGAACTTGGTGATGACCTCGCAGCCGTCGGCGGTGACGACGAGTTCCTCCTCGATCCGGGCGGCGGACCAGCCGTCGGCGGCCGGCCAGTACGTCTCCAGGGCGAACACCATGCCCTCCTCGAGGACTTCGGGGTGATCGAGGGAGACCAGCCGACTGAAGATCGGCTTCTCCCAGATCGACAGGCCGACGCCGTGGCCGTACTGGAGGGCGAAGGCCGCGGTCTCGTCGGCGAAGCCGAACTCCTCGGCGCGCGGCCAGACCCGCACGATGTCGGCGGTGGTGGCGCCCGGCCGGACCAGGGCGATCGCCTCGTCCATGTACGCCCGGCAGCGCACGTACGCGTCCCGCTGCGCCCGCGAGGCGCTGCCCACGGCGAATGTGCGGTAGTAGCAGGTGCGATAGCCGAGATGGCTGTGCAGGATGTCGAAGAAGGCCGGGTCGCCGGGGCGGATCAACCGGTCGCTGTAGACGTGCGGATGCGGTGAACAGCGCTCTCCCGAAATGGCGTTGACGCCTTCGACGTACTCGCTGCCGAGGTCGTAGAGCACCTTGCTGACCACGCCCACGCACTCGTTCTCGCGCACTCCCGGGCGCAGGTACCCGTACAGCTCCTCGTAGGCCGCGTCGACCATGGCGCAGGCCTGGGTGAGCAGGGCGATCTCGTCGCCGGTCTTGATGCGGCGGGCCTCCAGGAAGACCTGCT
>NZ_JBEXSH010000066.1:0-18766 GCF_040613555.1 Streptomyces sp. NPDC006265 | reverse complement strand
CTGCACGTACCGGCTCGTCTCCCCGGCCCGGTACCACAGGTGGATCCCGCCGGACGGGGTCTGCACGGTCAGCGTCGCCGGGGTGCCCAGCAAGCTGCCCGCGCGCCGTACCCGGCACAGCAACTCCAGCACGTCCACCCCGCTCCGCACCCGGCCCAGCTCCGTGTCCTGGTGCTGGGTCAGGTCGACGCCCGGCAGCAACAGCGCCTGCTCCGGTGGCGGACGGTCGTGGTCGTCGAGGTCGAGCACCACCAGGCCGGATGGCCCCGCCGCCACGCCGACGCCGAAGTCCCGGCCACGCCACCAGCGGTGGATCAGCTCCCTCTCCCGCGTCGCCGCCCGGACCCCGTGGCAGTACCGCCCGGCCTCACGGCACGCACACCCGGCCGCATCGGGGAAGCCGCACTCCGGGCGCGCCCCGGCCGACGGCGGCCGGCACCGGCGGCAGTTGCCCGCCGGACGCTTCGACCCGGGCAGCAGCGGGTGCACCCACCACCCCCGCTCAGCGCATCGCAGGGCCAGCTCCAGTCCCCCGTTCACGCCGCGCTCACCGCCTCCCGGAACCCGCCCGCCGCCGGCTGCGGCACGCGGATCTCGTCGTGCAGCGGACGCGCCGCCAGAGCGGCCAGCCGCTGCCGCCATCCACCGACCTCCTCCGAAGCCGGGGGCCGCTCCGCAACCCGGGTCTGGCCGAGCCGCTCGGCGAAAAGGAGTTCCGCGCAGCGCTGCCGCGCCTCCTCGGCTGCCGCACGGGCCTGCTCCTCACCGCCGCGCCGCGCCCGCTCGACGGCGAAGACCCGTTCCGCCTCCGTCTGGGCCTCCTCCGAGGCCAGCAGAGCGTCCAGCGCGCGGGCCCGCTCCTGCCGCAGCAACTGCTCGGCGAGGGTGCGCGCCTCCCAGGCCACCGCGGCCTCCGGCATCCCCTCGCGCCGCAACCGCCCGGCCGCCCGGCCGACTTCGTCCTCCAGCCGGACCCGGCACGCGGCCAACCGCTCGGCCACCACGCCCAGGTCCTGCACCGGCCCGCTCACCGCGGCCGCGACCTGCGCCGCCTGCTCCACAGCCGCACGGGCCGTGCGGTTCTGCGAGCACACCAGGCACAGACCACCCGCCTCCGGCACCCCGCACTCCTCGCACGCCCGTGCCGCCAACTCGGCCTTCGCCGACTCGAGCTCTTCGCGCTGCTGCGCCCAGACCACCTCGCGGCGCGCCCGCTCCACCGCAGCCTGCTCACGCCGGACGGCGTCCCGCGCGGCCCGCTGCGCTACCTCCCGGCTCAGCCGCCGCTCAACCTCCGCCCGGGCCTCGGCCGGCGCCAGGCGAGGAAGCTCGGCGGCGACGGCCCGACCGACCTGGTGCCGCAGCGCCCGGCGATCCCCGATCAGCAGCTCGCAGCTCGGGCACACCAGCCCGGTGTCCATCCGCACCTGGTCGTCGCACGCCGTCGCGTAGCACTCCGCCCGCTGCGGCAGACCCCGCGCCAGCAGCCAGCCGACCGGCTCACGCACCCGCTCACCGTGCTGAGCAGCAAGCCGCCGCTCCAACCGCTCAGCCAGCACCACCGGCGCCTGCTCCGAACCCACGATCCCGGCCAACCGCCGCAACTCGGCCTGGAGGGCCACCCGCACACGGGTGCGCCCCCCGGCATGCCCGATGCGGGCCCACTCCAGCCGGACCGGGTCCAGAACCCGCTCCAGGCCCCGCGGCAGCGACCACCGCAGCGGCACCGGCTTCGCGACTACCGGCTCAGGAGCCGTCTGGCACTCCCCCGCTCGATCCGGCTGCTGTTCCCCGCGAAGCGGGCCACCCTGGCCACCCGGCTCGTCGACCACGCCGATCCGGCCCGACTCCGATCCGGACTCGGTCTCGCGCCCGTCCGCGCGCTCCGGCAACGGTGGGAACCCCGATGCGGCTTCGCCGGAAAGGCAAGACGAAGCAGCACCAGAACCACCATGAGTAACCACCGGCGCGTGGTGGGCGTGGAGCAGCGCACCGCCAGTCTCCGCCCCGGAGACCTCGATGCCTTCTTGATCCTCGCATTCCCCCAGGTCAGAAGCGTTCTCCGAATCGGTCCGGAGAACCTCGGTAGCCTCCTGACCCCTGAGTGCACCATCACCTCCGTCGTCCCAGCCGCCGTCTACGACCGAGAAGAACCCCTCCTGGACCCACCCCTCCCCCGGCTCCTCCGGCCCCACTTCGTCCAACCCCGAAGCGCAGTGCACGCAGACTCGAACCTGTTCCGGGGCGACGTCCTCAGCCTGTTCAGCCTCGGTCGGATCGGGCACGACCCGCAGCTCCGCCGCGGCACTCCGGCCGTGGGCGGCCGCCACCGCCGGCACCACCATCCGGATCCGGGCACCAGGCACACCCCGGCCCCGCACCTCCAACAACCCCTGCTGGATCAGCCCGTCCACTACCCGGGCTGCCTCCGCAGCAGAGCACCCCAACATCCGCGCAACCGTCGCATCCGCACGATCACGGCCGGCCGACACCGCCCCGCCCACGAGCCGTACCCGACCATCCGACCGGGCAGCCAGGACCAACCGCAGCAACGCCAGCCGCTCCGCCGCCGCCCCTCGACCCCGCCGAGCACCAAGCAGACCTGCAGGCGTCCCCCGCTTACCCACCGGCGCCCAGCCCGGCGCGAACAGCGCCTCGCACAACGCCAACAGGACGGCCAACTCACGCTTCTTCAGCACCAGAGCTTGCGGGTTGCCACGGGCTTGAGCGGCAGTCAGTGGAAGTAGCTCCCAACGAAGACCATCAACCCGACGCACCCCGTCCACCGTCTTCGTCACGATCTCTGTCGCCACCGCGCCAGAACCACGCAGCCCAGGCAGCACCCGATGATCGACGTAGGACTTCGACACCCCCAACCACCGGGCCAGCTCCCCCGCGCGCAGCTCCAACCGCGACTCTCCCGCCGGCGACTTCGCCAACAGGACCGTGGCACCCAATACCTCGGCCAGCGGGCGCTGGTAGATGGCTCGGTCTGATAGCAGAGCATCGAGAGCGCTTGAGAGCCGCTGCCTCATCTTCTGGCGCAGTACCAGCGGTTCGAGAAGCCCTTCCTTGTCGGACGAACGGGGTGTGTTTTGCCACCGAGGATGAGTCGACGTCCATCGACCACACTCGGATGTCCTTTTTGTTCCGATTTGGGCATCGTCCGGGAGAGACTCGTTCGAGGCTCTTTTTGGCAATACGGGACTAGCCCTATGGCTGGCGGCTATGATCTGCTCCAGAACTGCATAGGGATGAAGGCACAACGCGACCGACCGCTCGACCGATGGACGGAGAATTCCTGGTCAGCGGGGGTGAAGTTGAGATCCGCTTAAGAGCGGAAGGGTCAGGTCAGGTTGCCGTTGGCTTCTCCTCCCCTTGCGGCATGCGGGTGGCACCGCAGGCTGCAAGTGACGCCGACGAAGTCGGCTCGATGTGGCAGACACGGAAATGCTCGAGGTGGCGACCCCGAGCGGTGGTGATGGGTGACTTGGCGAAGTCACCCGGTGAGGCGACCCGCTGGGTCGCCTTTTCGCTTTCGCCCCGAGCCTGAAGTCCACTGCGGTGTGACCGTGGCGACGGTCCCAGCGTTGACCCTGCCGAGGCATGGCGTGCCTCGTGCCGGCCCGAAGCGCGTGAGTCCAGAGTCTTCACAGGACGGCATCCGGCGAGAAGAGCGCGAGCCCCACTCTCCGGAACCACCCCGTGCATCACACCAAACATCACGGGGCACACACTATCCTTAAATGGATCTGCTTGAGGCTGAACCTTTGGAGCGTGTCTAGTGGCAAGGTTTTCGGAACGGCCCTGGCCGTCACAGCCTGGCGTGATGCCTGGTGTGGAGGAGCAGGACCTCCGGACGTTCGCCGCGTACGAGCCGGATCTACTTCGGGGGCGCCAGCTCCGTCTGTCAGCCGAACTTGCTGCAGAGGTTGCCGAAGTGGACCAGCTGGTTCGTGCTTTCAACGACGCCGCGCCGACCAGCCCCCATCTGGAGTCTCTGGCCCGTTTCCTTCTCCGGTCGGAGGCGGTGGCGTCCTCGCGCATCGAAGGCGTGGTGGCTTCCGCCCGAGCAATCGCTCACCTTGAGTTGATGCTTGCGACCAAGGCCGGTGATGATCAGCGCACCCACCGCGGCATCAGCGACAGCGCACGCGAGGTTGTCAACAACGTTCTGGCTCTGCGCCGTGCCGTCACTGTGCTGTCCGAGACCGAAGCAGTGACGGTTGACGACATCAACGGCCTGCAAGCCGCCCTGATGGTGGAGACGGAGCAAGACGAGTCATCGGGGTTTCTAAGGACCGTTCAGAACTGGGTAGGAGGAAACGCCTACGGGCCGCACGGAGCGGAGTATGTTCCACCCACCCCTGAAGCGGTAGGTCCTCTCATGGACGATCTCGCCGCCTTCATCTCTGAAGACCACCCACTGCCTCTCGTCCAGGCCGCCCTTGTTCACGCGCAGTTCGAAACGATCCACCCCTACAACGACGGCAACGGTCGAACCGGTCGGGCCCTGATTCACACGGCACTCGCCAGGCAAGGCCTCGCGGTTGGACATGTCCTGCCGATCTCCATGTCTCTCTTGGCTCATGCTCGCGAGTACATCGCCGGCCTCAACGCGTTCCGCTACGTGGGTGAGCCTGACAGCTCCGCCGCGGCCGCTGGAGTTGACGCCTGGATTCGTGTGTTCCTGGCGGCTACCCGCGATGCCGTCGCAGAGGCTCGGCGCTTCACCGACGAGCTGAGCCAGATGCGGAGGGCCTGGTACGCGAAACTCGCCCACTACAGGGAGGGTCAGGGGCTCCGTGGACAGCCTCGGAAGGGAGCTGCAGTCGTGCGATTGATGGAGCAGCTCCCCGGCGTGCCGATTGTGACCGCGAGGGCTACGCAGTCGTTGCTTGGCATCTCCTTTGTCTCAGCCTCGAACGCCCTAGAGGAGTTGGCTGGAGCCGGGGTCGTGCAGGTGAAGGAGGTGGAGCGTGGGACGCGTGCCTACTTGGCCACCGACGTGCTCGACTTGATCAACGGCGCCGAGCGTCGGCTGACGTACACAAAGTGGGACCTTCCCGAGCTCGACGCGTGGGTGTGACAGTTTCCTTTAACCCGGCGCGGTCCCGGTTAAAGGGAAAAGTGACTCTGGGTAGCTGAATGTTTGCCTGGTGAGACTCATGGTGCGCTTCGGCGGTACGCCGGTAGGCTCTCGGCCCCTGTCCCGTGAGTAGGGACAGGGGCCGAGAGGGAGACAGGCGGGCTGGGTTCGCTGCTTACTGAATCGTCGTGACCAGGTGCTTCTGGAAGAACTCCGACAGGTGCGTGCGCTCTCCCGGCAGGCTGGCAACGTACTCAGCAAGGCAGGCACTGACGATCTCGAAGGGCTTCGCCTGGATCCCCTGGATCGAGTCCATGAGGTCCATCATGCGGGTGAGGCGAGCGTTGACATCCTTGCGCAAGGAGCACACGGGCCGGTAGTTGTCCATGTTGGCGCTCTCGGGGTCACTGAGGATGTACCTGCGGTACGCGAGACCCTTCTGGGCGAGTTGCCACACGTAGTCCCGCTCGTCCTCCATGGCTTCCATGTCGATGCCATCCGGGTCGAGCGGCTTCAGCACGGGTTCCAGGGCGGCATCGACGTAGTGCGCTGGAGTTAGCTTCGGTCGCTGGAATGTCAACATTTTCAACAGAGCCATGTCGGCGGTGCGCTGGGTGCCGACCTGGTCTGCCGTGAGGCCGTAGAGGTTGATGTTGCGGTTCTCGAAGGGCACGGCGTTCAGCTGAGAGGCGCTGTACACGGTCAACAGCGAGGCGTAGCCCGGTGCTTGCTGTGACAACTCAAGCATCGCTTGCTCATTGCGCTGGCGCGGTTCGTCCGGGTTGAACGGTTCGGCGGGCCTGCGTCGACCAGGCCGCCGGGCCGGGAGCCCGGACAAGGAAGCCGAGGTGCGCAAGGCCGGCGCCGCATGCCGGTCAACCCTGGCCAGTTCCGCCATTCGCTCGGTGGAAGCTTCCTGAACCTCGACCGTGGGCCGCCCGGAGGCGCCCTCCATGGCAGAAGTTTCACTTACTGACCCGCCGCTCGGCTCTCCCGACCCGTGCGACGTCTCCCGCCCATTCTCAGCGGAGTCCCCCGCAGAGTGGCCAAGTTCACCGCGGAGAGCGGCGGGACCAGGTGTCGGCGTCGGCGACACCACGACGCGGCTAGCAGTGGGCGAAGGTTCAGGCGCGTCCACAACAGGGCTGCGCTCCGACTCTTCGCCCTGCTGCGGAGGAACAACAGCCTTAGCAGCGGTCGACTTCGCCGTCGTCGGAGGCACGAAGGCACGGACCGGGCGGAAGTCGTCCTCGTCTTCGTCATCGTCGTCGCCCCCGAGGTTCAGGTCGGGAACGATGAGGTGCTCCTTCTTGTCCGCCTGCTCACCCCGTTTGGCGTTGGTCTTGGGCCCGGTTCCAGCACCCGCCGTGCCGGCGGTGGACTTGCTCATGACGCTCCCTGCATCTGCTTCTCACGGAGTTCGGCGTTGCGCTGGCGCACCCGGGTGATCACTCCTCGTGCCAGGTTCGAGTAGTCGTCCGCGAGGTTGACGGACGACTGTGCATCCACGTAGCGCCCGTTCTCGTCCCGAGGCCGGGGGACCAACTCGCCGTTCTCGTCGCGAAGTTGGCCGGTGGCCGCCAGCGCGAACTCGCGGGCGGGGCGGCCGTGGTTGCGGCACAAGGTAGCGATGGAGCGGGCATCGCGTACGTACTCGTCCAGAATGAGTCCAGGATCCATGCCAGCGTCTGTAAGCAACTTCTCGATCTTGGCACGAACGTTGGTCAGCTCCGTGGTCGGCTCGCCCTTGACCTTTCGGAAACCCAGGAAGGCGATCGCAGTGAGCTGCGCCTCCGGGTTGAGGCGCCGGTTGGCGCGAATGAGCCGTGTGACGGTGGACAGACCCCGCAGAGCGGCATTGTCCGTGTTGTGAATGGGCGAGACGAGATGGGTGGATGCTGCCAGGCCAGCTCGCTGGATGGCTTTGTCGCCCGGGGCGAAGTCGAGCACGATCCAGCGGTACAGGTGGGAGATTTGCGCCAGAAGGAGTGCCAGCAGGAGATAGGCAGCGATGGCGTGAGTGTCGGCGAGCTTATTGATGCGACCGGCGATATCGGAGCAGTGCCTACCCGAGATAGTTGCATCCAGGAACGGCCGAACGTTCTTGACGACCTTCAACGGCCCGTCGTGAGTGATCGCATCACGGAGGGCCTTCCCGTGATCATTGAAGACCGTTGCGTCCAGTCCCAGATCAGTCCTTCCGTCTCCATTGGCGTCGATCTCCATGTAGAGGACCGGAAGGGCAGATTTTCCTTGGCTGTCGCGGTTCGCTTGTTCCTCAGCCAACATGTAGGCCAAGTTGGTGGCCAAGGTGGTCTTTCCTTCGCCGCCCTTACCGATGGTGGACCCGATGACGTTCCGCAGGTAGGGGCGCAGTTGCTCGACGAGCGCCGCAAGCATGGCGTCATCCGACATGTCGTCGAACTCGGCGATCGCGTCGAGTCGACTCTGCAGTTCGTTGTACTCGTACAGTTCCAAGGCTTCTCCGCCGTCGCGAGATGGTCACGAGAACCACGCGCTGGCTAGCCCACAGTGGATGCTCTGATCCGCAATCGGCCCGCGTGTCCCTTCATGCTCGGGCGTGACCATACACGGATCAGCGAGCGTGTGTCACGTCACGTCACATCGACGTGTCGCTCGGCGTGTTGAGAACCCCAAGATCATTCCTTGCTTTTCTTATTTCTCACCCCTAAAGGCGCGGGAACCAAATCCATTTACTAATCTATATTCCATTTAGGCGCGCGGATAGTTAGAAAGAGAGGCGGTTTTGTATCTACGGAGACGCCCGGGTGAGTGTCTGAGTGAGTAAGTGAGTGATGTATGTGATTTTGTGAAACGTGCAGGTCAGAGGGCACTTTGCCAACTCTTGACGATTGGGCGGATGGTCGGACAGTAGGTTTGGTCGAGACGTCACGTCTCGCTTCAGGGATTGCTCTGGCGGGTGAGCCGTGAAATTCCGTGCGTGAGGAACGGTCAACTGGCGACGAAGCGCCTTACCGGCTCCTGCTGTTGCGTGAGATTCGCCGGTCACCTCGAATTTCCGCACCGTCAGTGGAAGTGGCCCATTAAAAGGCTGCGCCTGAAAACTTGCGCCTTCAGGTGCCAGGGGCTGGCAACCACGCCTGCCGGGCCCGGAGCTGCCAGAGTCAGCGCTGAGCGTGCTTGGGTGCTGAGGGACCGAGGGGGACGCATGGGATAGCGATTGCGCTGCCCCGCCCCATACAGGGTCGGCGCCACGGCGGTGGGCGTGAGAGCTCAAGGGGCACGTCTCGTGTCAGCGCGAGAAAGTGCGCTGCGGGGTGTCACACCGTGGCCGGGATCAGCACCTGTAGCAGGTGAAGGGGCGCGCGCTTCTTCACCTGCTGTTGTTCTCGACCCAGGAGCCTCTCGATGACTGTTGCTGTTCCGACCTCGTCCGTACTGCCCGAGGGCGTCCTCGCTTTCGTCCGGCATCCGCCGGCCGCCCGTCTCGCACGCCTTGCCCAGGCACGTCAACTGCTCAGCGAGCCGGGGGTCCTGCCTCTGCTGGAGGAGGCCGTGCACGTTCCGCAGCTGCGTCCGGGCGTCCTCGCACTGGCTCAGGTCGATGTGTGCGATGCCCCGGACATGGTGTTCACGGCGCGGGCCGAGCACTGGATGCGTGTCGCCCGGACCACGTGGCAGGAGTCCGCGGCGTTCCTCGCCGACGTGGCCTGGCAGGCGCGCCGCGACGGCCGCCGCGTGAGCGAGGAGATCCCCCGTGGTGCTGCCCTTGCCGGCGACGCCGTGACCGCCCGTACCCGTATCCATCTTCTGGGGCTCGCGCTGCGCTACGACTTTCGGCGGGTCGCGCTGGAAGAGGTGCTGCGCGCTCACCGCGGTCCCTGGGACGTCTTCAGCCGGGCGCTGTTCGCGTTCGCGTTGCTCGGCCAGTCGAATCCGCAGGGGCTGCAGGTCATGGAGGACGTCCTGGCCGACGCCGACGACGACGTGAAGGTCCTTCACACGCTGCTGCACGGGTTGTGGCTCGGCGATGGACTGCCCCAGCGTCACCAGCACATGCTGGGCATCCTGTCCCGTCCGCCGTTCAGGGGGCGCACCGACGCTGTGGCGCTGTTCCGGGAGGCTGGCGTCCTGCGGGAGATGCGGTGCTTCGGCGAGGCCCTGGCCACCATCGACCGGGCGCTGGAACTGCTGCCGCCCGGCGACCCGGGAGTCCATGACGACCTGGTCCGGGAGCGCGCGCTTGTCCTCCTCGCCCGCGACGCGTGCGCCCTGACGGACGGCGCTTCCCAGGTGCCGGCGAGTGGATGACGGCACGCCGTTCGGTGGGACGCGCCGGGCTGTGCCGTTCGGGCGGAGGCCCGGCCGAGGTCGGCCGGGCCTCCGGGCTTCACTCCGGCATGTCCGCGTAGGCGAGGTGGGCCAGCCGCAGCACCGTCGGACTGCCCAGGAGATCATCGGGGTCCCCATGGGCACGGTAGAGGGCCAGTGCCGTGTCGGCGAGGGTGAGCAACTCGTCCCGGGAGAAGACGACGTCGGGGTGCAGGGCGTGGGGACGGCCTTCGTCGAGGTCGTCAAGGACGAGTGCCAGGCGCTGAAGGAGTGGCCTGGCCTCCGGCGGCAGCGGCGTGCGGGCGTGGACGGCATGGTGCTGCTGGTCGAGGGTGTGGCAGGCGCGGGCCAGGAGCACCAGGTCCGTCGTGGTGAGGTCGTCACGTGTGACGGGCAGGACGGCGGAGTCGGCCAGGCCGAGCACCTTCCACAGCCCCGTGGGGGCGCGGCCGCCAGGACCGGGGCCGGGGCCGGCGGCGCACCGAGGGCAGTGGCCGGAGTCGGTGAGGAACTCCGCGCACTCGGCGGCGTCGCACAGGCCGGTCTCGGCGAGCGTGGTCACGGTGAAGCGCAGCCACAGCAGGCCGTCGCCGGTGCACACGTTCAGGGTGTCGGGGAGGGTGCTCCATACGCGGCCTGCGGGTTGGGTGCGCAGCACCCGGCGGGCGGCCAGCAGGACGTCCAGGCCCGGCAGTTCCCGTTGGTCGTGGTTGCCGGGGCACTGCCAGCCGTTGTCGGCACGGACGTGGACGGTGTAGTCGGCGTCGGGGTCGATCAGTTGGCGGGCGGCGGTGTAGGCGCGGTTGAGGATCATGTGCGGGCTCCGTGGGGGAGGGGGCGGGGGTGTTCGTTCTTTCCGCCGTTGTTCACCTCGACGAGCAGCAGACCGGGCGGGTGGGCCTGGTCTTCGATGTGCACGTAGGGGACATGCGCGTGGGCGCGCCACTGGGCGCGGCGGATGAGAACGCTGACGCCGTGGACCTGGATTTCGTAGGCGTCGCTGGGGGCGTCGTCCTCGGGGGAGGCGTCGACCACGGTGATGAACGCCGCGCGGATGCGGTGGAGTTCGGGGTCGGCCATGGGGGTTCCAGGGGGCGTGGGTGCGGGGGCGGGGGAGTAGGTGGCGGGGTCGAGTGCGAGGAGGGCGTCGGCGACGGCCGAGGACAGTCCGCTGGGGACGAGGCTGGAGTTTTGGATCAGGGCGAGCTTGTCGAGCGGGGTAGGCGCGCGGTCGATCGCTTCGAGCACCTCCTGGTCGTCGGGGTCGTCGCACGCCCAGTGCTGGGCTTCGGCGAGGAGGGCTTCGAAGAGGGAGAGGGCTGCGTCGTGGGGGTTCATTGGGGCCTTGGGTCGGGCGGGACCGGGCCTTGCAGGACCGGCCCCGAAACGGAATGGGGGAGCGGTGGGGTGGGGGGCTTGTGTCAGGTGGTGGCCGGCTGCTTGTCGGCCGGCCGCTGGGCGAGGGCGGCGCGACCCGGTTCGGTGATCAGGCAGACGTTCCCCTGGTACTCGGCCAGGCCCGCCCGGACGAGCCGGCAACAGGTTGCGTGGGTGTGCCCCCAGGTGCCGACGAACCACGACATGGCGGTGGAGTCGAGGGGGCGGGTGTCGAGCTCGGCGAGGGCGTCCCACATCGACGGCGTCATGCGATGGACGGTGGATTCGGTGACGGCGACCGTGACGGTGGTGCGCGTGACAGCGGTCAAGGCCCTGGTGGGGGTGAGGGTGTTGCCCATGGCGGGGGTCCTTCCGGGGCGGGCGGGGGCCGTGCGGCGGACGCGGCCCCCGACGGGCGGGCTGTGTCAGGCGATACGGAGGCCGGGCGGGGCGAAGGTCACCGTGAGGACGTCGAGGTCGCCCACCTCGTGCTTCAGGGCGTGGTCGACAAGGAAGTTCCGGCACTGGCCCGCCCAGCCGAGGTCGACGGTCCGCTGGGTGCCGTCGGCCAGGACGACCAGGGTCTCGTCGGCGAGCCAGACGTAGCCGTTGTCCTGCTCGGTGGTGTCGAGGGAGGCCGAGACGGGCGCGCCGTGTTCGGCGAGGGTCTTCTCGTCCAGTGCCGCATGGACGGCGCCTTCCACGTGCCGGGGCAGCACCTGCTCGATGTGCGCGCTCATCAGGCGCTCCGCCCGGTGGTAGACGGCCAGCAGCGTTTCGAACGGCAGTTGGTCGTCCAGCTTGGTGGGGACGGACTTGAGCGAGTCGCGGATCAGGTCCACGACGGCGTTGGCGGCGTGCTCGGTGTCCTGGGCGGTTTCGGTGGTCTGGAGTACGGCCAGCGGCTGGGAGTCGCCGGCCTGGACGGTCAGGTTGCCGTTCGCCTCCACGGCGACGACGAAGCCGATGTGCTTGCCGTCGCGGTGCCGGATCGAACCGGTGGTCCGCAAGGGCCTGGTCTGCCCGAACTCCCAGTCGTGGCCGAGAAGGTCGACGATCGCCGCGCCGAGTGCTGGAAAGCCGGAGACGGTGCTGGTCATGCGGGTGGATCCTTCCGAGAGGAGAGGTCGAGGCGTGGCCCATATGGGCGGGGGCGGGCGGCGCGGGGGTTCGTCCCGGTGCGCGGCAGCGCCGGGGGTCAGGCCAGGGCGGGGTCGCGGATGGTGTCGGCGACGCGCTGCGCGAGTGCGGGCAGGTCCTCACCGGCGGTGCCCCAGAGGATGTGCCGGTGGTCGTCGCTCTCCACGTACAGTTCCGGGCTCATGTCGCCGACGTCCCCGACAGCCAGGAGGTAGTCCTCACCGACGGAGTGCTGGATGAGACCGCTGGTGTTGTGAAGGCCGGGCTCCGCCTGCCAGCCCCTTCCGAGGAGGTGAGCAGCGGCGCGGGCGACCGCGAAGACGCTGAACTCGTGCTCGGCAGCGGGGTTCGGGGTGTCGCTGCGGACCGCGTCGTCGAAGAGGGCGACGGCCGCGAGGACGGCGTACTTGACGGTGCGGACGTCCAGCGGTGTGGGGGCCGTGCTGGTGGCGAACGTGTGGTTGACGTTCTGGATGTGCTCGTGGGCGTGGTCGCAGGCGAAGTAGCTGTCGGTCCACGGCCCGGGGATCTCATGGCTGCGGCCGGCGTAGGCGGTCATCTTGCTCATGGCACGGCTCAGGTCGCACAGGGTGGCGGCGGTCGGATCGGTGACGAACGGCGTCAGTGCGGTGCGGACGGCCGTGGCCAGTTCGGATGCGTGGGCAGGGTTCATCGGTGCTCCGTACGCGGCAAGGGGGAGCGGCGGTGCGGCTCCGGGGGCGTGTGGGATGGAGGGGAACGGCGCCCTCAACACAGATAACACTACACATTGAAAAACAAATAAGCAACATCAAGGAGCGCGTGCCTCCGCCCTCAGGGGAAGCCGACCACCGTGCGGGCCTGCCCGTTCACGGGGCCTGTGGAGCACCGCCGTTCAGTCCGCGAGCGAGAAGGTGGAGCCGTCGGTGGCCCGGAGCCGCCTCCCGGAACTGCGCCCGAACACTGCGCACCACGAGGTGGCTGGTGGCCGATTGGGATGGTCAGGCAAGGCAGACGACGCCGAGGTGAACGCTCTGGCCGCACGGCAGACTTCCTCGCCCGTCCAGTCCGCTGTCGGTGCGCCATGTCCGGACGCGTTCCAGTCCCGCCCCGGCGGCAGCGGCGACGCTCTCCAGGTCGTCACCACACGTGGCTGTCGCCAGCAGCCGGACCGTGAAGCCCTGACCGTCGTCCTCGACCCACAACTGGGCCCCAGGCAACAGCTCCTGGTCCAGTGCGGCCGTCCACGGGGCCAGTGTCCTTAGCAGTCCGACTCCCGCCGCCGTCGATGTCGCGCGGAGCCCGGTCGCGGCGCCGCGCACCGGCGCGTCCACGGCGGCGACCAGGACCACGTCGTCTTCCAGATCCGCCGTGAGCACACCGTCGTCACGATCGTCCGTCCGTCCGGCCGCCTCGCTGCCCGTCACCGCTGCCAGCCGCGCCATGCTCACCGAGGCGGCCGGCCCGCTCGCGCACACCTCCGCCTGCACGTCCCCCTCGCTCATGCACAGCCGGACCGGCTCCAGCGGGCCGCATCCATCCAGCAGGCGGGCAACCGCTTCCACGCAGCGGGCCAGGGAGATTGACATGGCCGCCATTCTCGCCTCCGCGAGCCCGAGGCGTGGCGTTGTCCGGCCAACGGGTCTTCGTCTCTGCGGCAGGCCGTCCGGTTTCGGACAACCCCGGAGCCGGGCTGATCCGTGCGGCTAGCATGACCGGGCCAGGAGAGCCGGTCCTGGCGGGATTCTCCCCGCGAGCGCGGGGACGCGGCCCGCTCCGGTGCGGGCCGGTCGTCATGCCCGCCAAGGGCTCCCGCCGCCTCCTGGAGAAGCCGTACCGTGCGCACCCTCACCATCCCGCTGACCGTCGCCTCGCCGCGCGCTTGTCTGGTCCTGGCCGACACGCCGGCCGGCGTCGCCCTCTGGTTGTCCGAGCCGGATGTCCGCAACCTCTGCGACCAGCTCGTGCACACCGCAGCCCTCGCCCGGCACCATCTGGCAGAACTGGGCGAGTTCCTCCTCGGGTGCCCGGAGCCCGACTACGAGCCCGGACCTGGCCACGACCGGGCCACCTGGCTCGCTTACTTCGTCGCCGGCGGGCCCCGGCCGCCTTTCACCGTCCTGGACCTGCGGCTCAACCGCGGCCGCGTGGACGCACGGACCGGCCCGCCACAGGGCCTGCTGCGCGACCTCGGCCCGGCAGGCAGCCCTGGGCACGCTGCCGAGCCCTCGGTGGATCACCTGTCACGGCACCCTCAGCACCGACGTCCGCTACCCCCACCCGCACGCCCAGCGGCTGCGCGAACTGACCGAGCAGACTCCCGCGCAGCGAGAGCTCATCGAGATGAGCTACGCCCACGCCGTGGCGAAGGCGTCGACCATCCCCTCCTGACCCCGGGCACGCGCCCGGTCGGCGGTCAGCTGCCCGCGGCGGCCGTGGGTCGGGTGTCGGTGACCGGCCTGAGCCACGGCACCGCGTCGTGGGCGTAGCTCTGGAACTCCGGGACGAGGTCCGAGGAGTCGTCCAGGGCGCTGAAGTTGAACGCGATGCTCACGGCGCCGTCGTCCAGGGCGCACAGCTGGCTCCCGCAGTCGGGGCAGCGCCCGCGCCGGGTCTCCTGCGGGTAGGTGTAGAACCAGACCGGTTCCCGCCCGCTCCACACCAGCCCCACCAGAGGGAAAGAGACCCACGACATCACCGGCCCGCCGCTCAACTTCTGGCAGTGCCGGCAACTGCACAGGTGGGGCGCGTCAGGAGCATCGGGCACCTCGAAGCGGACGGCCCCGCACAGGCAGCCGCCGCGACGTACGGCGCACGGCGAAGAAGAAGCGGTGGTAGACACGGGCTGCTCCCAGGATCGAAGACCGGCGGCACGAACGCACGTGCTGCTCACGTACACCTCTACCGATCGGGCAGCAGTTCGGTTGCTGTCTTGTGGACCGGTTCACCAGGACGTGTGTCTCTGGGCTGGAAGCCGCGACGGGAGAGGGGTTCCATGGGACGCGTCGGCCTCATCGCAGCGCTCGTGGAACCCGGCGTCGTGGACACGGGAGCGGTGAATCCGTCCGGGCGGAGCCCGCGTTCCAGCCGTTCCGGCAGATGCGGAGAAGCACGCCGACCCCGAGGCGCGTGCGCTGCCCCCTTCACCGACAGCAGCAGATGGTCATGAAGCAACGTCCGGCCCGACCTCGCCCTTGTAGTAGCGGAAGCGCGCGGCGACCAGACCCCCCGGCGGGCAGGTAGTAGCGGTACATCTGACCGGCCCGGATGACCCGGATATCCACTGTCATCCAGACCACGCCACACGGCTCTGACCTGCAAGAAGAGGCCGATCAACAGCACGTCCCGCCGGGCGTGAGAAGCTGCCGAACCCTCTTCACCGGTGCCCGCCGGGCGGGAAACGGCGCCGGGCCGGACGCGAATGTCATCGCTCTCCGGCACGCACACCACGACCCGGACGCCACCAATCAGCACCACTGAGCATCACCACGCGCCAAGAGACGAGCACCACCAAGGAAGCACCGCCTACAGCAGCCCCCGGCATCCGTCGGGGGCTTCGTCGTGCTGCCCGGAGGAACCCACCGTGCCGACCTTCGAGACCCTCCCCCGCTTCACCACCGACCTCCAGCACCTCACCCCCGCCCAGCGCCGGCGCTTCCGCCGCGTCGTACGGGAAGCCTTCGTCCCCGACCTACGCACCGGGTGCTTCCGGCCCGGACTGCGCATAAAGGGCGTCCGCTGCGCCCCGGGCGTCTACGAATTGACCTGGGCGCCGGACGGCCGCGCAACGTGGTCCTACGGCCGCGAGCGGATCGCGGGGGACCGGCACATCGTGTGGCACCGGGTCGGGACCCACAGCATCCTGGACCGGCCCCTGACCGAAGGCCGTCTTGCGGGGCAGGGCCGCCGGTTGGTTGGCTGATCGTCCCGATGACCAGGAGGGGACACAACGTGGCAGCGAGCGAGACCGTGACCGAGTCGGATCACCTGAAGTCGTTGATCATCAGCACCGCGTCGGCACTCTGGGAGGACAAGGACGCGCTGGGCAAGTTCCTCAACGTCGTCCGGCGCAGCGAGACCTTCGCCCCGCTCGCCGACACGCTGGAGCAGTCCGAGGTCCGGCCCGCGAAGCCCTCCTTCTACGGCGTGACCAGCCGCGAGTTCCAGGAGTGAGCCCCGGCCGGGCGCGCCGGCCTCCGTACGAGCACAGAACGGCGGTGGCCCCTCACCCTCTGCGGGGACGCTGTTGGTTAATTCCGCCCCGCTGGATCTCATTCAGTGGGGCGGAGTGCTGCGAAGTGGCTGGTGCGGGTGAGGGCTCGGCGCTGGCCGGTGAGGTGGGTGTCAATGCGGGCGAGGTTGATGGCGGCGCCGGTGAGTTGGTGTTGGAGGCTGGTCTTGGCTAAGCCCCGGTAGCGGGATCTGCGCAGGCCGCAGCGCCCCACGCCTTGGGAGATGGTGCCTTCGACTCCTGCGCGGATCTGGTACCGCTCCTTCCATTCATCGGTCTGCTGCTCGGCTCTCGCCGCGTGGAGGGCGTGGTGTTCCTCGCGATGGCGCAGGCGTAGTTCGCGACGTGGAGCGATGGGCGAGTTGGTGCACTCACGCCGCAAGGGGCAGGGGCGGCAGTCTGTCGTGGAGAACAGCACGCGGAGCACCGGCCGTCCATGCTGGGAGTGCCGGGTACTCCAGTTGACGTTGGTCTTGCCGCCGGGGCAGGTGACCTTCTGGTGGTCCCAGTCGATCGTGAACGCCTCTTGCCCGTAGCCGCCCGGAGTGCCGGCCCGGTCGTTGGTGTTGGCCCCGACCGGACCGTGCAGGATGACGCCGTGCTCTTGGCGGGCAGTGACCAGCGCGGCGGCGGTGGGATATCCGGCGTCCACCCAGTGCTCACCGGGCAGGCAGTGCCGTTCAGCGAGGGACGCATGGATCGTCTCGCTCATCACGCTGTCGGGGACGGTGGCGACGGTGGTGGCCACGTTCGTGATCAGGTTCGGTGCATCGGTGCCGCAGGCCTCGGTGAGGTGGACCTTGTATCCGTCCCACATGGTGTCGCGCTTGACGCTGCCGCGAGCCTCGATGTCATAGGGGGTGACCAGGCGCTTCGCGCCCGGTGGACGGTCTTTTGGGTCCCGCCGCCTCACCTCGCCCTCGACCACGTGGAAGTGCTGCACCCAGATCTGCCGCAGGATCTCCACCTGTTCCACGTCCCGCAACCCGGCGGGCGCGCCGGGCGAGGTCACAGCCGCGAGCAGCCGCATCCCGTCCACGCCGATCCGTCGGCCGACCTCGTCCCGCTTGGCGCGGGCCTTGGGGAAACGGGAGTCCTCGGCCCGCGTCGCGTAGTGGCGGAACCAGTCCGGGTCGGCCGTCTCCCGCAGCCAGTCGGGGGCGGTGACGGCAGCTGCGTTCAGTGCGGAGCGCAGGGTCTCCGCGACCATCTCCAGCCAGTTCAGCTCGCGGGCCGCCGACTGCACATGCGTGGAGTCAGTGCGGGCCTTTCCGCCCGTGACCAGCAGGTTCTTCTCCCGAGCCGCGACCAGGATGCCGTCCAGCATCTGCCGTCCGGCGTCCGCCTCGACGAGACGGTCCCGGAACTCCGAGAGCACCGAGAAGTCGAAGCCCGGATCGTCGAGCTCCAACCCGAGCGCGTACTTGAAGTCGATCCTCGCCCGCACCGCTTCCGCAGCCTGCCGGTCGGTGAGCCCTTCCACGAACTGCAACACGAGTACCAACGCGAGCCGGCCCGGCGACCAAGCAGGCTTTCCCCGCACCGGAAACAGATTCGCGAACTCCTCGTCCGTGAACAGAGAGCCCAGCTCATCCCGGACGCGGATCGCCAGACTCCCCTTACGGAAGGCCGCCCGAGCCACCCGCACCGTCATGGTGGAGATCCGCCACGCCCTGCGCGCCTACTGCGTCGACGAGAGCGACCCCGTCGTGCTGGCCACGCGGCTCGACCGGATGCTTCAGGAGTACCATCCGGACGTCACCGCCACCGTGTGCCTGGCCCTGCTCGACCCCGGCAGCGGACGGGTACGCATCGCCAACGCCGGCCACATCCCGCCGCTGATCCTGCGCGGCGGGGGCGGCGCCCGGTACGCCGACGCCTGCGGTCCGCTGCTCGGACTGGGCCTGGAGCGGCCTCGGGCGACCGTGCGCCGGCTGCACCGCACCGACCGCCTGCTCATGGTCACCGACGGCCTCATCGAGACCCGCGGCATCCCCCTGACGACCTCCTTGGACCAGCTCCGCACGGCCGCCGCCGGCGCCCCGGCCGGTCACGACACCCTCTGCGACGTGCTGCCGGGCTGCTTCGGCCAGGACCGTGAGGACGACATCACGATGCCGGCCCCTGCGGTTAGGGTGAGCCCGATGGCCGCCTAGAACAGGAGTACTGATGCCGCAGATCACCGTCGACTACTCGGCCGACCTCGCCGGCGACTTCGACCGGCCCGGTTTCGCGAAGGCGCTGCACGAGGCGACGGTCGAGATCGCGGCCGCCAAGCCGCCCGCCTGCAAGAGCCGGTTCCGCCCGACCGAGGACATCGTGGTCGGCCCCGAGACCGAGGGGCACGCCCATGTCCACATCCACATCGCCCTGCTCGCCGGCCGCACCGACGAGGTCAAGGCCCGGCTCACCCAGGCCGCCCTGGAGCTGCTGCGGACCCATCTGAAGCCCGCCGAGGGGCTCGCGCTGCACGCCTCCGCCGAGGTCCGCGACCTGGACCCGTCGTACGCGAAGTTCGAGAGCTAGGGCCGCGACAGGCAACGTTCGCCCCGTCACGACGCCCGGCACGCTCCCCCAAGCTCTCGACTCCGCTCGAGCAGGGGGTGCCCCCACTCGCCGCACCGGCCGAAACCCCG
>NZ_JBEXSH010000065.1:0-18813 GCF_040613555.1 Streptomyces sp. NPDC006265 | reverse complement strand
ACCGTCGGGCCGCTGCTCGTGACGCTGTGCGTCTCCCTGTGGTCGGCCCAGGCCGCCCTGCTCGTGCTGAACGTGGTCGGGGTGCTGGGAGCCCTGTCCGTGGTGGTGTCGGCGCCCTCGCGGGCGTGGCGGTCTGCGCCGCGCGACGCGCACTGGCTCGGCGCGCTGCGCTCGCCCGGTCTGCTCGCGCTCCTGGCGGCGTTCCTGTTCGTCGGGATGGCGCTCGGATCCATCACGGTCGCCTCGGTGCCCTACGCGGACGACCACGGCGGGGACTCCGTGTACGGCTGGCTGATGGCCGCCCTGGGTTTCGGGGCGCTGGTCGGCGGAACCGTCTACGGGGCCCGGCAGTGGGCCGGTGAGCCCGCGCGGCGACTGCGGGTGCTGGTGGCCCTTCTGGTGGTGTGTTACCTCCCGCTGATGCTCATGCCGGACGCCGTGCCCATGGTGGCGCTCACCGCGCTCGCCGGGGTCTTCCTTGCGCCCGCCATCGCATGCGCGTTCGTCCTGGTCGACCGGCACGCCCCGCGGGGCACGGTCACCGAGGCGTTTTCCTGGCTGGTGACGACGTTCACCGTGGGCCACTCGGTCGGAACGGGCGTCGCCGGGCCCGTCGTCGAGGCGGGCGGGGCCCTGTGGGGCTTCGCCGTGCCGGGTGTCGCCGGTGGCGTGTCTCTGCTGGTTTTGACCGCCACCGGACGGGTAGTCGCAGCTCCCGGCCAGGGAGCGGTTGTTGCGGCCGGTTCGGAAAATGATCCAAACCGTGGCGTCGAACCCCGTTTCAGTTCAGGGGATCGGGCGTAATGTTCCCTCATGGACCGCCGCATTTTCGGGCTGGAGAACGAGTACGGTGTCACGTGCACGTTCAGGGGACAGCGCCGCCTGTCTCCTGACGAGGTGGCGCGGTACCTCTTCCGCCGTGTCGTGTCATGGGGCCGCAGCAGCAATGTCTTTCTGCGAAACGGCGCCCGCCTCTATCTCGACGTGGGATCGCATCCGGAATACGCGACACCGGAATGCGACAACGTGACCGAACTGGTCACCCACGACAAAGCAGGCGAGCGCATTCTCGAGGGACTCCTGGTGGACGCCGAACGACGCCTGCACGAGGAGGGAATCGCGGGCGACGTCTACCTCTTCAAGAACAACACCGACTCGGCGGGCAACTCCTACGGCTGCCACGAGAACTATCTGGTCGCCCGGCACGGGGAGTTCTCCCGACTCGCGGACATCCTCATTCCGTTCCTGGTCACCCGGCAACTGCTGTGCGGTGCCGGCAAGGTGCTGCAGACGCCGCGCGGTGCCGTGTACTGCGTCAGCCAGCGGGCCGAACACATCTGGGAGGGCGTCTCCTCGGCGACGACCCGCTCCCGGCCCATCATCAACACGCGTGACGAGCCGCACGCGGACGCCGAGCGCTACCGCCGCCTGCACGTCATCGTGGGCGACTCCAACATGTCCGAGACGACCATGCTGCTCAAGGTCGGTGCCACCGACCTGGTGCTGCGCATGATCGAGGCGGGCACGGTGATGCGTGACCTCACCCTGGAGAACCCGATCCGGGCGATCCGCGAGGTCAGCCACGACATCACCGGCCGCCGCAAGGTACGCCTGGCCAGCGGACGCGAGGCCTCCGCCTTGGAGGTGCAGCGCGAGTACTACGAGAAGGCCCTGGACTTCTGCGAGCGCCGGGGCATCCGCACCGGCACCGTCGAGCAGGTCCTGGAGCTGTGGGGCCGCACCCTGGACGCGATCGAGGCCGAGGACCTCGACCGTATCGGCACCGAGATCGACTGGGTCATGAAGTACAAGCTCCTCGAGCGGTACCGCGCCAAGCACAACATGACCATGTCGCACCCGCGGGTCGCGCAGATAGACCTCGCCTACCACGACATCCACCGCCGTCGTGGCCTGTACTACCTGCTCGAGAAGAAGGGCCAGGCGGCCCGCATCTGCAACGACTTGAAGATCTTCGAGGGCAAGTCCGTTCCGCCGCAGACCACTCGGGCCCGGCTGCGCGGCGACTTCATCCGGCGGGCCCAGGAACAGCGCCGTGACTTCACGGTCGACTGGGTCCACCTCAAGCTCAACGACCAGGCCCAGCGGACCGTGCTGTGCAAGGACCCGTTCCGTTCCGTGGACGACCGGGTGGAGAAGCTGATCGCCGGAATGTGAGCACCTGCCCGGCCTTCCGAATGCCGATGCCCGGAGGTTTCGCACCTCCGGGCATCGGCCTTTTCGGGCCCGGCTCCGGCCTTCCGGGGCGGCCCGGACGACGCCGTGTCGTGGGGTGAGACGAGTGCGGAGCGTGTACGCCGTAGAGTGGCGGCCATTGCCCCCCACTCCCGATCCCAGTTGGACTGATGAACTACAACACGAAACGACTCGTGGCCGCGCTGCTGGCCGTTCCCGCCCTGTTGTTCACCGCCGCGTGCGGATCGGACGACGGGAACAACGGCGACGCGGCCGGAGGCGTCGCCGAGATCAAGGGGAAGGTCGGGGCGAAGCCCGGGATCTCCGTGCCCAAGGACGGCAAGCCGTCCGACAAGACCGTGGTCAAGACGGTCTCGGCGGGCAGCGGAACGCCGATCAAGGGCTCGGACTTCGTCCGGCTGGACTGGACCGTCGAGAAGTGGGGTGGTGACCAGGAGCTCGGCGGCACCTGGGCCGCGGGATCGACGGGTGACAAGGCGCCTCGGCGGCAGTCCATCGAGCAGATCGGCAAGCCGAGCCAGCAGCTGCCCGAGAAGGTCCTCGACGCGGTGAAGGGCAAGAAGGCCGGAAGCCGGATCCTGGTGCAGGGCACCGCGGGTGATCTGATCGGCCAGAGCCTGAACACGTCCTCCGGGATCTCCGCCAAGGACGTGCTGATCTGGGTGGTCGACCCGGTCGGTGCCGCGAGCGTCGACGCCAAGGCCGGGGCCAAGGGCGAGCAGGCGCCCTCCGAGCCGGGCATGCCCGAGGCGAAGTCCCCGTCGCAGAAGGCCGCGGTCATCACCGTCCCCAAGGGCGAGAAGGCTCCCAAGGACCTCAAGGAGCAGGTGCTGATCAAGGGCGACGGCAAGAAGGTCGAGGCCGGCCAGGGACTCATCGCCCAGTACACCGGGGTCAAGTGGGAGGACGGCAAGAAGTTCGACTCCTCCTGGGACCACGGCGGCGCCACCGCCTTCCAGATCGGAAACGGCTCCGTGGTGGCAGGCTGGGACAAGGGCCTCGTCGGCAAGCACGTGGGCGACCGCGTGCTGCTGGTGATCCCGCCCTCGCTGGGCTACGGCGCGAGCCCTCAGAGCGAGCTGGCCAAGAACACACTGGTCTTCACGGTGGACATCCTCGGCACGGTCTGACCCGGCCGGTCTGTGAGACTGTCCCCGACGCAGGTCACGTAACAAGGAGAGATGAAGTGAGCATCGACAAGCCCGAGATCGACTTCCCGGGTGGCGAGCCCCCGGCGGACCTCGAGATCAAGGACATCTGGGAGGGCGACGGCCCGGTCGCGCAGGCCGGCCAGACCGTCACCGTGCACTACGTGGGTGTCTCCTTCAGCACGGGCGAGGAGTTCGACGCCAGCTGGAACCGCGGCACTCCGTTCCGCTTCCCGCTGGGCGGCGGCCGGGTCATCAAGGGCTGGGACCAGGGCGTACAGGGCATGAAGGTCGGCGGCCGCCGCCAGCTGACCATCCCCGCGCACCTGGCCTACGGCAACCAGAGCCCGTCGCCTCTGATCAAGGCCGGCGAGACGCTGATCTTCGTGGTCGACCTGCTCGGGGTCTGAGCAAGCTCCGACAGACTCGATCATGTGGGGCCCATGCCTGTTCGGGCATGGGCCCTCGGCTTTTGCCGTGCCACCGTGTGGCGGTACGGTCATCGCTCGTAAGCACCATAGGGAGGCGAAGCGCGTCGATGGCCATTGCCAAGGCCGAGCGGCTGATGAACCTGGCGCTGTGTCTGCTCGGGACACGCCGGCCGCTCAGCAAGCGTGAGCTGCGCGACTCCATCGAGGCCTACGTCGAGGCCTTCGGGCCGGGCAACGGCGCGACCGGCTCCGATGATTCCTTCAACCGCATGTTCGAGCGCGACAAGGACGACCTGCGCGAACTCGGGCTGGTCATCGAGACCGTCGAGAACCTCGACGGCGAGGTCGGTTACCTGGCCCGCCGTGACAGCAACCGCCTCCCGCCCATCACCCTGGACGCCGAGGAGGCCGCCGCCCTCGGGCTCGCCGCCAAGGTGTGGCAGCAGGCCCGGCTCGCCGGAGCGGCCAGTGGCGCCCTGCAGAAGCTGCGCGCGGCCGGACTCCCCGAGGACGTCGACCCGTACGGGTCGCACGGGGCGCTGGAGCCGCGCATTCCCGTGCACGAGGCCGCGTTCGAGCCGCTGATGCTGGCCTGCCGGGACCGCCGGCCCGTCGCCTTCGACTACCGCAAGGCCACCGCGGCCCATCCCGAGCAGCGGCACGTGGAGCCGTGGGCGCTGGAGTGCTGGCGGGGCCACTGGTACCTGGCGGGCTGGGACCGGGACCGGGGCGCCGAGCGGGTCTTCCGGCTGTCGCGGATCACCGGCAAGGTCCGCTCGCGCGGCGGCCGGTACACCGCTGACGTGCCGGACGTCGTCACCGTCCGGGAGACCGTGGCGAGCTGGGCCGGGGAGGTCGCCGACCGCTCGGCGCGGATCCGGCTGCGTGCGGGCTCGGGTTACCCCCTTCGGGCGAAGGCCACCTCCGTCCGGGAACTCGGCGACGGCTGGGACGAGTTGGAGATTCCGTACGGCCACGGGCTGGACGCCTGGCTGGTGGAGTTCGGGCCGGACGTGGTGGTCCTGGAGCCCGCCGAGCTGCGGGCCGACGTGGTGGACCGGCTGCGGGCCGTGGCCAAGGGCTGAGGGGGAGCGAAAAGACAGTGGCAGGCAAACCGGTCAGGCCCGTGAACGCCATCGACCAGACCCGGCGGATGCTCTCGCTGGTGACGTATCTGAAGGAGCGCCCCGGAGCGCGGGTCGAGGACGTCGCGCGTGCCTTCGGCATCAGCGAGGACGAGCTGGTCTCCGACCTCGACGTGCTGCCCATGTGCGGGACCAGCTTCCGCGGCGGCGACCTGCTCGACATCGACACCGACGGCGAGCGCATCTGGTGGCACAACCCGGCCGCCCTCGCGGCGGAAGCGGCCGAGCCGCTCCGGCTCGCCGCGGACGAGGCCACCGCGCTGCTCGTCGCCGCCCGGGCCGTGTCCACGCTGCCCGGACTGCGCGAGAGCGACCGGCAGGCGCTGCTGCGGGCGACGGCCAAGGTGGAGACCGCGGCCGGAGAGGCGGCGGGCGCCAGCTCGCGCCTGTCGGTGACCTTCGAGTCCGAGGGCGGTGTCTTCGCGGACGTCGACCGGGCGATCGCCGAGCGCCGGCGGCTGTGGATCCGCTACTACTCGCCGGCGCGCGACGAGGTCACCGAGCGGGAGATCGACCCCATCCGCCTGGTCAGCGTGGGGCACACGTATGTCGAGGCATGGTGCCGCCGCTCCGAGGCGCGCCGCACCTTCCGGCTCGACCGGGTGGCCGAGATCAAGATCCTGGACGAGCCGTCCGCGCCGCCCGAGATCGAGCTGCGGGACCTCTCGGAAGCGCTGGTGCAGCCCGCGGCGGAGGATCCGGAGGTCGTGGTCGAGGTCGGTCCCGGCGGCCGCTGGGTCGCGGAGTACTACCCGCACGACAGTGCGGATGAGCTGCCGGACGGCGGGCTGCGTATCACTCTGCGGACCCCCGACCCGGCGTCGCTGCGGCGCCTGGCCCTGCGGCTCGGGCGGGACGGCCGGATCGTCTCGCCGCCGGAGCTCGCCGACAGTGCCCGGCATGCCGCCCGTGAGGCGCTGGCGGCGTACGACGGGATTCAGGCGGCGCGGACGACTCGCGTCGCGGAGGCCGACGCGCAGGAACCGCACGCGGTGCGCGCGGTTCCGGACGGGCCGGGCGACGGACCCGAGTGAGCCACCGGCGCCTGTCGGGGTCCACGGCCGGGCACGGCCGGACCGCGATACCGGGCGTGGCGCCCCGGAGGCGAACGACCCCAGAAAGAGGAGCGAGGGCTTGAACGAGTCGGCGACGTCCGGTGGTGTCGGGGACATGACGGTGGGGTCCGCGTTCGCCGGGATGAGAAGCGTGACCCCGGTCGTCTTCAGGGCGGGCTGCCCCGACTGCCGCGGGTCCTTCGAGCTCGCCGCGGGCGCGCTGCGCCTGGCCATCGGCGCCACGAGCCGCACCACCTTCTACTCCTTCACCTGCCCGCAGTGCGGGGCGTGCGTCCGCAAGCCCGCGGGGGAGCGGATCGTGGAGCTGCTCACCGGCGGCGGTGTGCGGACCCTGCGGCTGCACTCCACCGTCTAAAGGGTCGGGGCGTTCGCCCGTTCAGGAAGGTCTAGGCTCGGCGTCATGTTCTGGCCGATGTTCGCGGTTGCTGTGGGTTTCGTGGGTCTCGTCGTGCTCGGGGTGCTCGCCGTGCGGGTCTTCGTGGAGGCGCAGCGGCTGGGCAGGCAGGTCACGGACTCGGCGCGCCGTATCAACCGGGCCGCCGAGGATCTGGAGCGGGCGGCGGCAACCGCGGCCCGATCCGTGGACGCTCGGTGAGCCGGCCGGGCGCCCGCCATGAGTTGCTTTTGGGACACTTCGCCCTGTCACCTCGGCGGTTCGTACAGGTACGCTGCTGGTCGCGGCCCGGTTAACGAGGCACTGGTCGCGGACGGGAGTACGCACAGGGGATGCAGAGGGATTGCCTCACGTTTACCCCCGAGCGTTACGATCGCTGCCAGCACGATCGTTCGGACAGGTGTCCGACCGGTCGGACAGCACCCCACCACAGCCGCCTCGGTGAGAAGGTAAAGACTTATGTTCGGAAGGCTCGGAGCCCCCGAGATCATTCTCATCCTCGTCGTCATCATCCTGCTGTTCGGCGCGAAGAAGCTTCCGGACATGGCTCGGTCGCTCGGCAAGTCCGCTCGCATCCTCAAGAGCGAGGCCAAGGCGATGAAGGACGAGAGCAAGTCATCCACGACCCCGGCGGACCCGCCCAACACGGACGAGGCCTCGCAGCGCACCATCCAGGCAGCGCCCGGTGACGTGACCAGCTCGCGCCCGGTCAGCGAGCCCACGGACACGACCAAGCGCTGACGCAGGGCCGGTGACCTCCGGCCCGCCGCACGAGATGGGAACGTGGGTTGCTGAAGTCTGCCCGCAAGCAGGAGAGGGATCCCGAGGGGCGCATGCCCCTCGCGGAGCACCTTCGCGAACTGCGCAACCGGCTCGTGAAGAGCCTGCTGGCGATCGTTGTCACGACAATCATCGCTGCCTTCTTCTACAAGGACATCATCCAGTTCTTCACGGATCCCATCCTTGACGCGGTGGGATGCCAGCACAGCTTCGCCGAACTGGCGAAGGGCACTGAGGAGACCCAGTGCGCGCGGATCGTGCAGAACGGTCTGCTGAGCCCTTTCACCCTCGCTCTCACGGTCTCGTTGTCCTCGGGCGTGGCCCTCGCGGCTCCGGTGTGGCTGTACCAGTTGTGGGCCTTCGTGGCGCCAGGCCTGCACCGGCACGAAAAGAAGTACTCACTGGGCTTCGTGGCCGCGGGATTCCCGCTGTTCCTCACGGGGGCGTTCTTCGCCTACTGGTCGCTGCCGAAGATGGCGTCCGTGATGCTCGAGTTCGCGATCATCGGGAGCGACAACCAGCTTCCCCTCGATGACCTCCTGCAACTGGTCATGCGGATGATCATTGTTTTCGGACTCTCCTTCGAGCTGCCGTTGCTGCTGGTCATGCTGAACTTCGGCGGTGTCCTCTCCGGCAAGAAGATGTCCGGCTGGTGGCGGGGCATGATCTTGGGCATCACGCTCTTCGCCGCCATCGCCACACCCAGCACCGACCCCATCTCCATGCTGGCGCTGGCGGGGCCCATCTGGATCCTGTACTTCGGTGCGACGGGGATCGCGCTGGCCAACGACAGGCGCCGCGCTCGCCGCGACGCGATGGGCCCGGACGACGACGAGGCCTCCGAGCTGGATCTCACCCCCGACGACATCGGCGAGATCGAGCCCGTGACCACCAGCCGGGCCGCGCTGCCCGAGCAGGCGAGCTCGGACCGCTCGGACCGGGTCAACGGTTATGACGACGTGACCTGAGAAGTCACAACAGCGGCCCACCGACGAGAATCGATGGGCCGCTGTTGTGTTTGTCAATGGGCCGCTGTTGTGTTTGTCAGAGGTCAGGCATCAGATGCTGGGAGAACCGCCCAGCCCCCAGGTGCCACCGCCCGCGCCATCGTTCTGAATGTCCCACGCGATGTGTCCGTCAGCCGTCCAGCCGCCCGTCGTGTTGCTGTGGTATCTCGCACCAGTAACTCGCATGCTTCCGGAGTCCTTGTAGTTGACGGACCCCGCGATGTTGATGTTTTCGTTCCTGTAGTCCGCGTCGTTGCGCTCGAGTCGGAGATTCAGGACCAAGTCCTCCATGCCGGCGCTCAGGCCGCCGCCACCGTCCTTCCAGGAGATGTCCGCGTACGAGTTGTAGTCGTTGCCGGAGCTACGGTGTACACACAGGGTGACGTAGAGGTCGAGATTGGCTCCGATCGTGTCGAATTCCTTGTGCTGAGACGCGCTGCACTTAGTCGCGGCAGCGGCTATGGCGGAGCCTGGCGTCATCACTACGCCCGCCAGCGCGGCTATGCCCACGGCGGTTGCAGTACTGACCAAGCGTACGATCTGACGCTTCACGGAGTTCCTCGTTTCACTGTCTGAACAAGTACATGCCATCTCTCGTATGTGATCGTTTCATGAAAATCGGTGTAGTTGTCAAGAATCTTTGATGGCGGGGCTGAAAGTGCTCGCCATGTGGGGTGGTCGCCGACAGGTGCGTGAAGGAGCCCGTCCGGATAATGATCGTCCTGTTGTCAGTGCGGCCCGGTACGCTCGAAAGCACGATGACAGAGGACCTCTCACCGGCCGAGCGGTACGCGGCAGCCCGCCTGCGGGCAGCCGAGCAGGCCACCGCGCTCGCGGGCTTCCGCGAGATGTACGACTTCGGCCTCGACCCCTTCCAGATCGAGGCCTGCCAGGCGCTCGAGGCGGGGAAGGGTGTGCTGGTCGCGGCGCCCACCGGCTCAGGCAAGACGATCGTCGGCGAGTTCGCCGTCCACCTCGCCCTCCAGCAGGGCAAGAAGTGCTTCTACACGACACCCATCAAGGCGCTGTCGAACCAGAAGTACGCCGACCTGTGCCGCCGCTACGGCGCGGACAAGGTGGGCCTGCTCACCGGCGACAACAGCATCAACTCCGAAGCGCCGGTGGTCGTGATGACCACCGAGGTGCTGCGGAACATGCTGTACGCCGGTTCCCAGACCCTCCTGGGCCTCGGATACGCGGTCATGGACGAGGTGCACTACCTCTCCGACCGGTTCCGCGGGGCGGTGTGGGAAGAAGTGATCATTCACCTTCCCGAGTCGGTCACGCTCGTCTCGCTCTCGGCGACCGTGTCGAACGCTGAGGAGTTCGGCGACTGGCTCGACACGGTCCGCGGGGACACCGAGGTGATCGTCTCCGAGCACCGGCCCGTGCCGCTGTTCCAGCACGTGCTGGCCGGGCGGCGGATGTACGACCTGTTCGAGGAGGGCGAGGGCCACAAGAAGGCCGTCAACCCCGACCTCACGCGCATGGCGCGCATGGAGGCGAGCCGGCCGTCCTACCAGGACCGGCGGCGCGGCCGGTCCATGCGCGAGGCCGACCGTGAGCGCGAGCGCCGGCAGCGGTCCCGGATCTGGACGCCGAGCCGGCCCGAGGTCATCGAGCGGCTCGACGCCGAAGGGCTGCTGCCCGCCATCACGTTCATCTTCAGCCGCGCCGCCTGCGAGGCCGCCGTCCAGCAGTGCCTGCACGCCGGACTGCGGCTCAACGACGAGGAGGCGCGCGACCGGGTCCGCACCCTGGTCGAGGAGCGCACCGCTTCCATCCCGACCGAGGACCTGCACGTCCTCGGCTACTACGAGTGGATCGAGGGCCTGGAGCGCGGCATCGCCGCCCACCACGCGGGCATGCTGCCGACCTTCAAAGAGGTCGTCGAGGAACTGTTCGTGCGCGGCCTGGTCAAGGCCGTGTTCGCGACCGAGACCCTCGCCCTCGGCATCAACATGCCCGCCCGCTCAGTGGTGCTGGAGAAGCTCGTCAAGTGGAACGGCGAGCAGCACGCCGACATCACGCCGGGCGAGTACACACAGTTGACGGGGCGTGCGGGGCGACGCGGCATCGACGTCGAGGGCCACGCCGTGGTGCTGTGGCAGCGCGGCTCCAGCCCCGAGCACCTCGCGGGTCTGGCCGGCACGCGCACCTACCCGCTGCGGTCCAGCTTCAAGCCGTCGTACAACATGGCGGTCAACCTGGTCGAGCAGTTCGGGCGGCACCGCTCGCGCGAGCTGCTGGAGACGTCCTTCGCGCAGTTCCAGGCGGACAAGTCGGTCGTCGGCATCTCCCGGCAGGTGCAGCGCAACGAGGAGGGTCTCGAGGGCTACAAGGCCTCCATGACCTGTCACCTCGGCGACTTCGAGGAGTACGCGCGGCTGCGCCGCGAACTGAAGGACCGGGAGAACGAGATCGCCCGGCAGGGCGTGGCACAGCGGCGCGCCGAGGCCGCCGTCGCGCTGGAGAAGCTGAAGCCCGGCGACGTCATCCATGTTCCCACCGGCAAGTACGCCGGCCTGGCGCTGGTGCTGGACCCGGGCCTGCCGGCGGGCCGTTCGAACGGCCACCGCGGCTTCGAGCACCACGACGGTCCGCGCCCGCTGGTGCTGACCGCCGAGCGACAGGTGAAGCGGTTGGCGTCCATGGACTTCCCGGTGCCGGTCGAGCCGCTGGAGCGGATGCGGATCCCGAAGTCCTTCAACCCCCGCTCCCCGCAGTCCCGTCGGGACCTCGCCTCGGCGCTGCGCACCAAGGCCGGGCACATCCCGGCCGAGAAGCACCGCAAGCGGCGCTCCCAGGCGGCCGACGACCGTGAGATCGCCCGGCTGCGGACATCGCTCCGCGCACACCCCTGCCACGGTTGCAACGACCGTGAGGACCACGCCCGTTGGGCCGAGCGGTACCACCGGCTGCTGCGCGACACCTCGCAGCTGGAGCGGCGGATCGAGGGCCGTACGAACACGATCGCCCGGACGTTCGACCGCATCGTGGCGCTGCTGACCGAGCTGGACTACCTGCGCGGCGACGAGGTCACCGAGCACGGCAAGCGGCTCGCGCGGCTGTACGGCGAGCTGGACCTGCTCGCCAGCGAGTGTCTGCGCGCGGGTGTCTGGGAGGACCTCGGCCCAGCCGAACTGGCTGCCTGTGTCTCGGCGCTGGTGTTCGAGGCGCGCGCAGCGGACGACGCGATGGCGCCGAAGGTGCCGTCCGGGAAGGCCAAGGCCGCGCTGGGCGAGATGGTGCGGATCTGGGGACGGCTGGACGCGCTGGAGGAGGATTTTCGGATCACCCAGACCGAGGGGGTCGGGCAGCGCGAGCCCGATCTCGGCTTCGCCTGGGCCGCGTACGAGTGGGCCTCCGGGAAGGGGCTCGACGAGGTGCTGCGCGAGGCGGAGATGCCGGCGGGGGACTTCGTGCGGTGGTGCAAGCAGGTCATCGATGTGCTCGGGCAGATCGCGGCGGCTGCTCCGCAGGGTTCGAGTGTCGTGAAGAACGCCCGTAAGGCCGTTGATCTGTTGCTGCGGGGAGTGGTCGCCTACTCGTCGGTGGGGTGATCGCCCGCTGCGCGGATGACGGCCGCCGGTGGTTGTTCGCGCCCACGCGGCGGAGCCGCACAATGACACAGCCCCGCGCCCCTGAGGGGGCGTTGTTCCGAGAGTCCCTCACCCAAACGGTGGGGGACTTTCGTATGCCCGTACGCCATCACCCAGCGCATTCGATAGATGTCGCAGCGTGCAAACGACCGAGCGTACTGTCTCTTCGCGTCCGGTTTCCGGCAGTTGCCGAATATGACACGGCGATGATCCGGTCGGACTAAGCTCGCCCGCAGCGCACCGGCTTGAGATGAATTCGTGCGCTTGTTCCCCAATGTGCGGAATATCCGGACGGCTTCATGACATACCCCCCTGCAAGTCACACCGAACCTCAGTCGACTCCTGTCAGAAGGCCCACATGGTGAGTGTTCAATCCCCTCCCGGTCGCCGGGAACTCCCCTACGCGCGCGTCCTGTTGCTGCCCGCCATAGTCATGGCCGCGGCGACCGGAGCCGCCGTCGCCCTGGTGGCGGAGCCGGCCCGGGGCGCCGTCGGCTGGTGCGGCGGCATCGCCACCGCGCTGGTGCTCGCGACGGCGGCCGAGGCGGTGCGCCGCGGCCGTGTGCTGCGCAACCAGCGTGCGGAGCACGCCCGGCACAGCGCTCATCTGGAACAACGGATCGGCGCCCACGAGAACGATCTGGTCCGCTTCTCCAGGGAGATCGTCCCCGCCGCGCTCGACCTGCTGCGCACCGGAGAATCCCCCAGGGAGGTGATTCGCAAGCTGGGCCTCACCCACCCCGCGTTCCGCGACCTGCCCGCCCCGCAGGCGCAGACGCTGCTGACGGTGCTCAAGATCGTCGACCGCGAAGTGACCATGCGTGACGCCGCCGCGCGCTCCTTCGTCAGTGTCGCCCGTCGCGTCCAGGCGATCATCCACCAGCAGGCCGAGGAACTCCGGGAGATGGAGGAGGACCACGGCCGCAACCCCGAGGTCTTCGACGACCTGCTGCGCATCGACCACGGCAACGCCCTGATCGGCCGCCTGGCCGACTCCGTCTCCGTCCTCGGCGGCGGCCGCCCGGGGCGGCAGTGGCCCGAACCCGTGTCCCTGTACAGCACCCTGCGCGGCGCCATGTCCCGCATCCTGGAGTACCGGCGCATCCAGCTGTCCTCCATCGCCAAGATCAGCGTCAAGGGCATCTACGTCGAGCCGGTCATCCACGCCGCCGCCGAGCTCCTCGACAACGCCACGCGCTACTCGCCCCCGCAGACCAAGGTGCACGTCACCGCCACCGAGGTGCAGACCGGCGTCTGCATCGAGATCGAGGACGGCGGTGTCAACCTCAACGAGGAGGCACGCGCCCGCATCGAGGGCATGCTGGAGGCCGCCAAGGCGGGCGTCGACCTCCAGGACATCGGCGAGCACCCGCGCCTGGGACTGGCCGTCGTGGGCCGCCTCTGCACGGCGTACCACATGCAGGTCTCGCTGCGCGCCTCCGCATACGGCGGCGTCCGGGCCATCCTCATCGTGCCGAGCGAGATGATCACCCACGAGCCCGGCGTCGGACTCGCCCACGGCATCGGCGCCACCGGCATCCCCATGACGGTCGGTATCCCCGAGGGCCCGAAACGCGCGCCCAAGAGGCGGCGCCCCACCAGCCCGAAGATCCCCGCCTCGGTCTCCATGGAGGACGACGACGTCCCCGAGGTCACCGAGTGGACCGCGAACGGACTGCCGCAGCGCCGCAGCAAGGTGAAGATGCCCCTCGCCGAGCGGCTCGCCCAGCAGGCCGCCAACGAGAAGGCCGACCGGGAGGCCGCCGAACGGGGCGAGTTCAACCCCTGGGCGACACCGGAGCCCCAGCCCAAGTCATGGCACGACATGTCGTCCCCCGACGCCCCCGGCAAGGGCCTCGAAGCCTTCTGGGAGGGACTCAAGCAGGGCATCGAACCCGGCACCCACCCGACCGACTTCATTCGCAACCCGACCAAGTACCTGCACCTGATCAACGACCCGGCCCCCACCGAGGCCGACGACGAGGGGGACCTCAAGTGATCCAGCAGCGAGGCAACTTCGACTGGATGCTCAAGCAGCTTGCCGACGGTGTACCCGGGATCGAGATGATCGTGGTGCTCTCGGCCGACGGCCTGCGCATCGCACGCTACGGCGGCGAGCCGGACGCGGCCGACCGGGTCGCCGCTGCCTGCGCCGGCCTGCAGTCCCTCGCGGGCAGCATCTGCCAGGAACTCACGGTGGGCGACGGCGAGATGAAGCTCGTCATGATCGAGATCGACCGCGGCTACTTCTACCTGATGGGCGCGGGCGCCAACGCCTTCCTGGCGGTGCTCTCCGACGTGCGGTGCGAACCCGGCCGGATGAGCGCGATGATGCGCGACCTGGTCGTCCGGATCGGCGGCCACCTCACCAGTCCGCCCCGGCGGAACGGGCAGATCGTATGACGCCTCCGCAACGCCAGAGGCGCGACCTCGTCCCGGCACCGACCCCGCCCCAGGAGGGCGACGGCAAACCCGGCAATCCGGAGCGGATGTACGTGGTCGCCGGCCCGGACGGTGAACGGGCCGAGCTCGACCTGGTGACGTTAATCGTGGCGCGTGCCACGGACCCGCCGCCGTCCGCCTCTCCCGAGCAGGCGGCGCTGCTCCGACTCTGCGCCGCCCCCCTGTCCGTGGCCGAGCTGTCGGCCTACCTCCACCCGCCGTTCAGCGCGATGGGCGTGCTGCTCACCGAGTTGCTGACGGCGGAACTGGTGCAGGCGCGCGCCCCGATCGTCCGCAAGGCGCGTTCCGACCGTTCCCTCCTCGAAGCGGTGATGAATGGACTACAACGCCTCTGACGCCATCCCTGGCCCCCGGGCCGAGGACCAGCTGCCCCACACGGCACAGGCCGCGGCCAAGATCGTGATCGTGGGTGGCTTCGGCGTCGGCAAGACGACCATGGTCGGCTCGGTCAGCGAGATCACACCGCTGACCACCGAGGAGACCATGACGCAGGCCGGCATCGGTGTCGACGACAACTTCGGCTCCGCGTCCAAGACGGCCACCACCGTGGCCATGGACTTCGGCCGGATCAGCATCACCGAACAGCTGGTGCTGTACCTCTTCGGCACGCCCGGCCAGCAGCGCTTCTGGTTCCTGTGGAACGGCCTGTTCGAGGGCGCCCTCGGCGCGGTGGTGCTGGTCGACACCCGGCGGCTGGAGGTCAGCTTCGACGTCATGGGGCGCCTCGAGGAGCGCGGCGTGCCGTTCGTGGTCGCCATCAACTCCTTCCCGGACGCCCCTCGTTACGCCGTCGAGGAACTGCGCACGGCCCTCGACCTCACGCCGGACATCCCGATCATCGAGTGCGACGCACGGCGGCGGGCCTCCAGCCGCGACGTCCTGATGACGCTCATGCGCTTCCTCCACTCGCTCGCCATGACGGGCTCGCTCACCTGATCCGCGTCCGTCCACCCCGTCCCTCCCCCCCCATGACACCTGGAAAGCTTCGGAGCGATCACTGTGACGCCTGAATCCCACGCCCCGACCAGTACGGACGACGACCTCCGGCCCGGCCCGCCCCCCGGCTGCCCCGCGCACGGCCTCGGGCCCGGGGGACTGCACCGGCTGCACGAGGCGGAGGACCTCGGAGCGCTGTACGAGCAACTGCGGGAGCAACACGGTCCCGTGGCGCCCGTGCTGCTCCACGACGACGTGCCGATGTGGATCGTCCTCGGCCACGCCGAGAACCTGCACATGGTGCGCTCGCCCTCGCAGTACTGCCGGGACAGCCGGATCTGGACCCCTCTCAGGGAGGGCCTCGTCAAGCCCGACCACCCGCTGATGCCGCACATCGCCTGGCAGCCCATCGCCTCGCACGCCGAGGGCGACGAGCACAAGCGGCTGCGCGGCGCGGTCATGGGCGCCATCTCCACGATCGACTTCCGCAGCCTGCGCCGCTACATCAACCGCAGTACGCAGGTGATCGTCAACCGGTTCTGCGAGGCGGGCGAGGCGGACCTCGTCGGCCAGTTCACCGAGCACCTGCCGATGGCGGTCATGTGCGAGATCCTCGGCATGCCCGACGCGTACAACGACCGGATCGTCGAGGCCGCCCGCGACGCCCTCAAGGGCACCGAGACCGCGATCGCCAGCCACTCCTACGTCATGGACGCCCTGAGCCGGCTCACCGCCACCCGCCGCGCGCAGCCGGAGGAGGACCTCGCCAGCTATCTGATCACGCACCCTGCCCGGCTGAGCGACGAAGAGGTCAGGGAGCACCTGCGCCTGGTGCTCTTCGCCGCCTACGAGGCCACCACCAACCTGCTGTCCAACGTGCTGCTCACGGTGTTGATCGACCCCCGCTTCCGGGCCCAGCTCAACGGCGGCCAGATGACGGTGCCGGAGGCGGTGGAGCAGTCCCTGTGGAACGAACCGCCGTTCAGCACGGTCTTCGCCTACTTCGCCAAGCAGGAGACCGAGCTGGGCGGGCAGCGCATCCGCCGGGGCGACGGGCTGCTCTTCGCGCCGCTCCCGGCCAACGTCGACCCGCGGGTGCGGCCGGACCTGAAGGCCAGCATGCAGGGCAACCGCTCCCACCTCGCCTTCGGCGGCGGCCCGCACGAGTGCCCCGGGCAGGACATCGGCCGCTCCATCGCCGACGTGGGTGTCGACGCGCTGCTGATGCGGCTGCCGGACGTCGAGCTCGACTGCGACGAGGAGGAGTTGCGCTGGACGGCGTCCATCGCCTCCCGGCACCTGGTGGAACTGCCGGTGCAGTTCGCGCCCAAGCCGCCGCAGGACGTGCAGGAGGTGCCCAGCCACAAGCCGGTCGCCGCGCAGCGCTCGGACTGGCAGATCGGCATCGCGCAGCCGCAGGCGGCACCGGCCGCGGCGCAGCCTCAACCGGCCGCGGCCCACCCGCAGCCGGATCCGGTGCAGCCCCAGCCGGTGCCGGTGCCGGGGCCGGGGCAGCCGGGCGTCGCGGAACCGCCCCACCGCAGGGGTGCCTGGCAGCGGTTCCTGAGCTGGTGGCGCGGCTACTGACCGTCTGACGGGCCGTCGTACCGTCCGGCGGCCCACCGGTCGTACGACGCCCAGGCCGCGAGCACCCGGCCGCTGCGGAACCGGTGCTCCTCGCCCGTCACTGGGTCGGTGAACTCCAGGGACCGTGCCAGTAGTTGGAGGGGGCGGCGGAAGTCGCCGGCCGGCACGGGGGCGGCCACCTCCGGGTAGAGCGGGTCGCCGAGGATCGGCACGCCCAGCGCGCTCATGTGGACGCGCAGCTGATGCGTCTGCCCGGTGGCGGGCGCGAGCCGGTACAGGGCGGGTCCGCCGGGGCGTTCGCGGTGCTCGACGAGCTCGACACGGCTCACGGCGTTGGGCTCGCCCGGAACCTCCCGGGCGGTGAGCACCCCGCGCTCCTTCACGATCCGGCTGCGCACGGTCCGCGGCAGGGCGAGGGCGGGGTCGTACGGGGCGATGGCCTCGTACTCCTTGCGGATCCGGCGGTCGCGGAACAGCGTCTGGTACGCCCCGCGCACCTCGGGACGCACGGTGAACAGCACGAGTCCCGCGGTGAGCCGGTCCAGCCGGTGCGCCGCGGTGAGCTCGGGGAGGTCCAGCTCGCGGCGGAGCCGTGCCAGCGCGGTCTCGGCGACATGGCCGCCGCGCGGTGTGGTGGCGAGGAAGTGCGGCTTGTCGGCGACGACGATGTGCTCGTCCCGGTGCACGACCGCCACCGGGAAGGGCACCGGCACCTCGTCGGGCAGGTCCCGGTGGAACCACACGAACATCCCCGGCACGAAGGGCGCGTCCGCCGCCACGGGCCGTCCGTCCGCCCCGACGATCCGGCCCGCGTCGAACATGCCGTCGACGACTCCGGCGTCCGCCCCCGACAGACGCTCCACCAGGTGCGCGCGCACCGTCCCCCACGTCCCCTCGGCGGGCAGCCGCACCCGCACCGGGTCCACCCCGTGGCGCTGCGGCAGGGGAGAGGGCGGGGCCGGGGTCTTGCGTCTCATCTCGGCCCAGCGTACGAGGCGGGGGTGTGGGGCGGAGAACCCCGGGGGTGTGGGGCGGAGAACCCCGGCGTGAGGGGGCGGAAAACCCCGGTATGCCGGGGTGGAAAATGACTGGGACCATCCGGACGGCCCTTGCCAGGATGCGGGCATGCCGTTCCTCATTCGCCCGGTCCTGACCGCAGGGACTCTCGCAGACCGCCCGCAACCGACTCTCCCCGCCGACGGCGGACTCGTGCTGCGCCCCTGGCGGGCCGAGGACGGGCCCGCGGTGTACGAGGTCTTCCAGGACCCCGTGATGCACCAGTGGCACGCCCGGGCGGCGGACTCCGTGGCGGAGGTCGGTGACTGGATCCGCGCCTGGCACCAGGCGTGGGAGGGGGAGCGGGAGGCGCACTGGGCCGTGGCCGACGCGGAGTCCGGAGCGCTGCTGGGCCGGGTGGCGCTGCGCGAGCTACGGCTCGACGACGGGACGGCGGAGGTGGCGTACTGGACCGCCCCACAGACACGGGGCCGGGGCGTCGCCGCCCGCGCCACGACGGCGCTCACCCACTGGGCGCTCGACGAGATCGGCTTCCACCGCCTGGAGCTCCTGCACGCCGTACGCAACGAGGCGTCCTGCCGTGTCGCCTCCAGGACCGGCTTCGCCCTGGAGGGGACCAAGCGCAGTGCGGTCCTGCAGCCGGACGGATGGCACGACATGCATCTGCACGCGCGGATACGGGAGGACTGAGCGCAGACCTCCGTCCGGAGGGCAGCCCTCAGGCCGCGGACAGGCTCTCTTGCTCCGCCTCGATCCGGGCGTTCCACTCGCGCTTGGAGGCCTGCCAGCCGTCCTCGTTGTGGCCGCGGCGCCAGTAGCCGGAGATCGAGAGGTCCTCGCGCGCGACCTGACGCTCCACCCGGAGCAGATGGCGCAGCCGCTTGACGAAGTGCGCCTCACCGTGGACGAAGGCGTGCACCCGGCCCTCGGGGAACTCCAGGTTCCGTACGGCCTCGACCAGCGCCTCGCCCAGGGGCCGGGCGCCGCGGTGCAGCCAGACGACGTCCACGTCC